>CAYSRK010000323.1:0-14081 GCA_964433385.1 uncultured Spirochaetales bacterium | reverse complement strand
GCGATCCGGTCGGTCTCCTTGATCCTCGCCTGGGGAACGTTGAGAAGCCGGGTAGTGCCCCGGGCGAAGCAGCCGGTAACCGCGAGAACGGGAAGCGCGTCAGGGGCGCTGTTAAGGTCGATGTCGATTCCCTTGAGGGTGCCGGGCGGCGGACCGGTGACAGTGACCTGCTCATCCTCCCACACTGCGCTGCAGCCCATACGTTCAAGCCACGTCAGAACCATCCGGTCGCCCTGGGAGTCGCGCCGGGAGAGACCGTGCAGGGTAAGCGAACCTCCGGTCACAGCCGCCATGCAGAAGAAGAAGGAGGCGGATGAGTAGTCTCCGGGGACGATTTTGTCAAACGGCGTGAAGCTGCCCCCTCCGGGGAAGGAGAATCGCTGCAGGCCGCTGCGGCTGTAGACGATCTTCTGTTCATCAAGCCACTCGAGAGTCATTTCGACGTAGGGCGCCTCATTGAGGAGGGTGACCTCGATATCGACTTGATTTTCAGCGGTTACCGCCGCGAGCAGCAGGCTCGAGAGATACTGGCTTGTGGGGCAGGCGATCCGCACCGAACCGCCGCGTACCGGGCCCTGCAGCAGAACAGGCGGACAGCCCGGCGCCTGGGCCGGCTCGAGGCCGTACTCGCCGGGTACGGCGTAGGATACCCTGACTCCCAGATCGCTGTAGGCGCTGAAGAGATTTGCCACCGGGCGGCTTCTGATCTGCCGGTCTCCGGTCAGAATCACCGGTATGCCGAGGCTTGCGGCGAAGCCGGCTCCGAGGCAGATCGTCGTCCCCGAGTTGCCGGTGTCGAGGATCAGGGGTGTGCCGGTATCGATCAGGTCCGGTTTTTTTCCGCCGGTCACTCTCCAGCTTGAGCCGTCCTCCTCAATCCGGGCTCCGAGGGCCCGGCAGAAGGATGCGCAGGAGCGGGTATCGTGTGAATCGAGGGGATTGCGGAGCACGCTCGTCCCCCCGGCTGCGCTGGCGATCAGCAGAGCTCTGATCGTCTGCGATTTCGAGGCGGGAATCAGTACATCCCCCGTGACCGAGGCGGGGGGGAGAACCCTCGAACTCTTCATATTCGGCACTTTACGGTATTTTTTTCCACTGATCAATATTTCTATGCAAAAATTTCGATATTTATGCAGAAAATATACTACAAAAAAACCTCTTTTTGAAATATCTATTGACTTAATTATGCTCCGGCAGTATAACTGATGCACAACCGTCGCCAGCAGCCCTGCTGCGGTGCGAAACGAGAGAGGTAGAGAGATGACTATGCAGAGTTTGAGCTTAGGCTCATGTCCGCCCTGTACGGCGGACGCAGCGATGCGGCATGCAGCCGACACCCGTTCTCCCCGGTATTCCGCCCCCGCTTCCCTCCTGTCCGTACTAGTCTCCCACCTCCCCGTATCTGTACTGCTCATTCTATCTGTCATTATTCCTGTAATTATTCTATAACATAGCCTATGGTCCTGCGGTCCCAACGACCCCGGGGGCAGTCTCTTTCGGCAGATATCCGAAAGCTGACCCGTCGTCAGATCCATGGTTCATACCGGCAGCGGCACGGTGAAAAAGGAGAGGCATCATGAAACGTTTTGTTCTGTCAGTTCTGGTCAACAACCACTCGGGAGTGCTGAGCAGAGTCGCCGGGCTCTTCAGCAGGAGGGGATACAATATCGATTCGCTGTCCGTCGGCGAGACGGAGAATGAAGAGATATCGCGGATGACCATCGTCGTCAGGGGCGATCATGCGGTGCTCGAACAGATCACGAAGCAGCTCGAGAAGCTCATAGATGTCCGGCACATCTCTGAACTCAAGGCGGGTTCGTCCGTCCACCGGGAACTGCTGCTTATCAAGGTCTCCGCCCCGCAGGCGACCCGGGCGCAGGTGGTTGAAATTGCCGATATCTTCAAAGCCAAGATCGTTGATGTGGCCCCCGACTGCCTTACCATGCAGATCACCGGGGATCAGGATAAGAACGGAGCCTTCGTGCAGCTGCTTGAGCCGCATGGGATTATGGAGATTGTCAGAACGGGGCTTGCCTCCATCGGAAGGGGCAGCGACACGCTGATCAACGAGATGAACCAGATCGACGGGGAGCAGCAGTAGCTTCTCCCGCGGCGGGCCAGATATCATAGAGCGGCAGCAGGCGGGGTGAGTCCGGGGTGACCGGAATTTCATGCCGGCCTGCCTGAGCGATACATTGGGTTAACCAAAGGAGTCAAACCATGGGAAAAATCTATTACGAAAAGGATACCGACCTCCATCTGCTCGATTCAAAGACAGTGGCGGTTATCGGTTACGGCAGTCAGGGGCACGCGCATGCGCTGAACCTCCACGAATCAGGGGTCGATGTGATCGTCGGTCTCTACAAGGGCAGCAAGTCCTGGAGCAAGGCTGAGGAGGCCGGGCTGAAGGTCATGACCGCTGCCGATGCGGCCGCCAGGGCGGATGTCGTCATGATTCTTGTCAATGACGAGAAGCAGGGGGACCTCTACCGGGAGAGCATCGGGCCGAACCTGAAACCCGGCAGCTACCTGGCCTTTTCCCACGGTTTCAATATCCACTTCGGACAGATTGTTGCCGACCCCTCGGTCAACGTGATCATGATCGCTCCGAAGGGCCCGGGCCACACGGTCAGGAGCCAGTTCCAGGAGGGCAAGGGCGTCCCGTGCCTCATCGCTATTCACCAGGACCCTTCGGGAGATTCCGAGCAGATAGCGCTCGCATATGCTGCGGGAATCGGCGGCTCACGGGCGGGCATCTTTGAAACCACCTTCAAGGAGGAGACCGAGACTGACCTCTTCGGTGAGCAGGCGGTGCTCTGCGGCGGACTGACCGAGCTGATCAAAGCCGGTTTCGACACCCTTGTTGACGCGGGCTACTCACCGGAAATGGCTTACTTCGAGTGCTGTCACGAGGTCAAGCTGATAACCGACCTGATCAACCAGGGCGGGCTGGAGTATATGCGCTACTCGATCAGCGACACTGCCGAGTACGGGGACTACATGACCGGGCGCAGGATCATCACCAAGGAGACAAGGGCCGAGATGAAGAAGGTGCTCTCAGAGATCCAGGACGGAACCTTTGCGAGAAACTGGATGCTCGAGAACCGGGTCAACCGTCCCTTCTTCAATGCCCGCAAGCGGATGGAGGCCGAGCACCCGATAGCGGAGGTCGGAGCCCGTCTGCGGTCACTGATGAGCTGGCTGAAAAAATAAGCAGGATGCGGCCGACAGCCGGGAATTGTTGAGTCCCCGGCTGATCGCCGCAGTTTTCCAGAGCAAAGACAGAGGATAACGATATGGCAAGAGTGATCAGGATATTCGATACAACGCTGCGTGACGGGGAGCAGGCTCCCGGATACAGCATGAACCTTGAAGAGAAATTGAGACTGGCGCTGCAGCTGCAGAATCTGCGGGTGGATGTTATCGAGGCCGGGTTTGCTGTTGCTTCACCCGGAGATGCCGCCGCTGTGGCCGCGGTTTCGGAGGCACTGAAGGAGTGCACGGTGGCCAGCCTGTCGCGGTCGCTGAAACATGATATTGATGTTTCAGCCAGGGCGCTCGAGAAAGCGGTGAGGCCGCGTATTCATACCTTTATCGCCACCTCTGATATCCACATGCAGTACAAGCTGAACATGCAGCCTGAGGATGTCCTGAAACAGGCCGCCGATATGGTTGCCTATGCCCGGAATCTCTGCGCCGAGGTGGAGTTTTCCGCTGAGGACGCCTCGCGCACCCGGCCGGAGTTTCTCTACCGCGTCTTTGAGGCGGTCATTGAGGCCGGGGCAAGGATAGTCAACGTGCCTGATACTGTCGGTTACTCGACCCCGGAGGAATTCGGACAGCTGATCCGGGATATCAGGAACAATGTGGCGAATATCGATAAGGCCGTCATCTCGGTCCACTGCCATAACGACCTCGGCCTGGCGGTGGCCAATTCGCTGGCAGCTGTCAGGGCGGGTGCCGAACAGGTCGAGTGCACCGTCAACGGTATCGGTGAGCGGGCGGGCAACGCTGCTCTCGAAGAGCTGATCATGACCCTCCATACCCGCAGGGACCTCTACGATGCCGACTTCCGGATCGACACCACTCAGATAGCGAAAACCAGCCGCCTGATCTCGACGATCACCGGGGTAATGGTCCAGCCGAACAAGGCCGTTGTCGGGGCGAACGCATTTGCCCACGAGTCGGGCATCCATCAGCACGGCGTGCTTGCCAACAGCCGCACCTACGAGATCATGACCCCTGAGTCGATCGGCCTGAATAAAAACTCCATGGTCCTGGGAAAGCACTCCGGCCGGCATGCCTTTACTGAGAGGATGAAGGAGCTCGGTTATGCAGCCGACAAGGCGGTCATGGATGAGGTGTTCGCCCAGTTCAAAGAGCTTGCTGACCGCAAGAAAGTCGTTGCCGACCGTGACCTCGAGGCGCTGATGGAGACCCGCGGTTCTCTCATCGAGCCCACCTATACCCTAAAGCAGTTCGTCATCAACTCCGGCAGCGGAATTACCGCAACCGCTGCCGTCAAGCTTACCCGTGACAGGAAGGACCATGAGGACGTCTCCACCGGGGACGGTCCGGTCGATGCCGCCTTCAATGCGGTAGAGAGGATTACCGGCATCAGCTTCACGCTTGAGGAGTATGTCATCCATGCGGTAACCGAAGGTAAGGATGCCCAGGGTGAGGTTTCGGTTCGGGTAAGCCGGGAGGGCCGCGTCTTCAAAGGCCGCGGCGTCGATACCGATGTTATCGGGGCAAGTATCAAGGCCTACCTTTTTGCCGTCAACAGCATGCTCAACGAGGAGCGTCAGTATGGAACGAATTGAGCTGTTTGACTCCACCCTGCGCGATGGAGCCCAGGCTGAGGGCATCTCCTTTTCGGTGCAGGACAAGCTGAAGATTCTCACCACGCTCGATGATATGGGGATAGCCTACGTCGAGGCGGGAAACCCCGGTTCGAATCCCAAGGATCTCGAGTTCTTCCGCAAGGCTTCACAGCTGAATCTCAAGCATGCGCGGCTGACCGCCTTCGGGAGCACCCGCCGCTGGGGAATTCCGGTTGAGGAGGATGAGAATGTTCAGTCGCTTCTCGAAGCCGATACGCCGGCGGTCGTCATTTTCGGCAAGTCGTGGGACTTTCATGTCACTGAGGTGATCAGGGCTACGCTCGCGGAGAACCTCGATATGATCCGTGACACCATCGCCTTCTTCAAGGAGCGCGGCAAGGAGGTGCTCTTCGATGCGGAGCACTTCTTCGACGGGTATAAGGCCGATGCGGAGTATGCGCTGAGCACGCTTGAGGCCGGTCTCTCCGGCGGGGCTGATACGCTCGTGCTCTGTGAAACCAACGGCGGGGCTCTCCCCTCGGAGGTCTATACGATCACCCGGGAGGTCAAAGAGCGGTTCCCTGAGGTGAAAATCGGCATTCATACCCACAACGACTCAGGCATGGCCGAGGCGAACACCGTGATGGCCGTGGAGGCCGGTGCGGTGCATATCCAGGGAACCTTCGTCGGGTTCGGGGAGCGGTGCGGCAACGCAAACCTCTCCATCCTGATACCGACTTTGCAGCTGAAGAAGCAGTGCGTCTGTATTCCCAGAAAAAACCTGAGGCAGCTGACTCATACCGCCCGCAGGATTGCTGAAATTGCCAATGTGTCGATCCCCCACGGCATGCCCTACATCGGCAAGAGCGCCTTCACCCATAAAGGGGGAATGCACATAGACGGCGTCTCGAAGAACTCCGCCTCCTTTGAACATATCGACCCTGAATTGGTCGGCAACGAACGGCGGATGCTGATGTCCGAGGTCTCGGGAAGGAGCATGGTTCTCAGGCGGATTCACACCATTTCCCCGGATTTGAACAAGAATTCTCCCGAGACAAAGGCCATCATTACCGCCCTCAAGGAGCTCGAGATGGAGGGGTATCAGTTTGAGGGGGCGGAGAGCTCCTTTGATCTGGTCATCCGCAAGCATCTGGGGAAGTACAAGCCTTTTTTTGAACTTGATCATTATAAGGTGGTTGTCGAACAGCCTCCGGTCCAGATGGGACTGAGCAGCCTGGCCATGGTCAAGATCAAGGTCAGCGGGAATGATGAGATTACCGCCGCTCAGGGCGACGGCCCGGTTCATGCCCTCGATCAGGCGCTGAGGAAAGCCCTTGAGGTCTTCTATCCCGTACTGCGGGAGGTGCACCTGACCGACTATAAGGTCCGGGTTCTCAACAGCCGCGATGCCAGCGGCGCCCGGGTGCGGGTCCTGATAGAGTCTACCGACGGCAAGGACGCCTGGACGACCGTCGGGGTATCGACCGACATTGTCGACGCAAGCTGGCTTGCACTGGTCGATTCGATCGAATACAAGCTGCTGCAGGAGACGGACAATCTGCACAGCCGGTAAGATACGGGCATGCTGAGCAGGCGGGAGGTCTGTCCTGCAGATACTGAACGAACGAGAGGAGAGAACTGATGAACTATTCCATAGCCCTGATACCCGGTGACGGAATCGGACCTGATATTACTGCAGAGGCGGTGCGGGTCCTTGAGCGTGTCGGGGAACTGTACGGGCACACCTTCACCTTCGAGACACTCTTAGCCGGAGGAGCTGCAATCGACAGTGAAGGAGTGCCGCTGCCTGAGCACACTCTCAACGTCTGCAGGCAAAGCGATGCCGTGCTGCTCGGAGCAGTCGGCGGTCCTGTCTGGGATACGCTTCCCGGGAACAAGCGGCCTGAGATGGCCCTGATGGGACTGCGCTCGGGGCTGGGTCTGTTTGCCAACCTCCGGCCGGCCATCCTGTTCAAGGAGCTGAGCGCGGCCTGTCCGCTGCGGCCGGACATTATCGGGGACGGTCTCGATATCCAGGTTGTCCGGGAGCTGACCGGCGGTATCTACTTCGGGGAGCGGGGGACCGAGGAGCTGCCCTCCGGAACCCGGGCCTACGACACGATGGCCTACTCGGATTATGGGGTGGAGCGGATCGCCCGCCTCTCCTTCGCCATAGCGATGAAGCGGAGGAAGAAGCTCGTGAGCGTCGATAAGGCGAATATCCTCGACAGTTCCCGCCTCTGGCGGGCGGTGGTCGAAAAGGTCGCTGCTGATTTTCCCGAGGTTGAGCTTTCCCACATGTACGTTGACAATGCGGCGATGCAGCTGGTGCGCAATCCGCGCCAGTTTGATGTGATCGTCACTTCGAACATGTTCGGCGATATTCTCTCCGACGAGGCGAGCATGATTACCGGTTCCATCGGCATGCTTCCCTCGGCGAGTCTCGGGGAGGGCAGTTTCGGAATGTACGAACCGATCCACGGTTCCGCCCCTGATATTGCGGGAAAAGATATGGCGAACCCGATTGCGACAATTCTCTCGGCTGCCATGATGCTCCGCCACTCCTTCGCTCTGGAGCAGGAAGCGGCTGCAGTTGAAGAGGCAGTTGCCGCAGTACTGGGGGGAGTTCACCGCACCGGCGACATCATGAGCGAGGGGATGGTCCTCACCGGAACGCGTGAGATGGGGCGGCTGATCAGAGAGGCTCTGCGCTGAAACAGCGGCAGAGGAGTGACGAAACAAATAGCCCCTCAGGCAAGGGGTGCAGTGAATAAGAGAAGAGGTTGAGGTATGGCGCAGGAACAGGTTATCTACGTAAATGGGGAGTATGTCGCGGCTGCGGATGCGCGTGTGTCGGTGTTTGATCATGGTCTGCTCTACGGCGACGGCGTCTTTGAGGGGATCAGAGCCTACAACGGGCGGGTATTCAAGCTGAAGGAGCATATCAGGCGTCTGTACAATGCAGCGAAGGCAATCTCCCTTGAGATACCGCTTTCCCCGCAGCAGATGAGCGAGGTGGTGGTCGAGTCCTGCCGCCGTAACGGCATCCATGACGGGTACATCAGGCTGGTAGTGACCCGCGGCAAGGGGGACCTGGGTCTTTCTCCGCTGAAGTGTCCGAAGGCGACGGTCTTCTGCATTGCCGCTACGATCTCCCTCTATCCCGAGGAGCTGTACGAGAAGGGGCTGAACATCATTACCGCTGTGCAGCGGCGCAATAAGGCGACGATTATTGATCCGCAGGTCAAGTCGCTGAACTACCTGAACAACATCCTGGCCCGCATCGAGGCTGACCGGGTAGGGGCGGCCGAGGCGCTGATGCTTACCGAGGACGGTCTGGTGGCCGAGTGTTCAGCCGACAATATCTTCATCGTCCGCGGTGGAGAGATCTGGACGCCGCCGATCCACCTCGGCATCCTCGAGGGGATTACCCGCAGCACGATTATCGAGCTGGCGCAGAAGAACGGGTTTACGGTCAGGGAGAAGGAGTTTACCGTCTTCAATCTGATCAGCGCCGATGAGTGCTTCCTCAGCGGAACGGCTGCGGAACTGATAGCCGTGACCGAGCTTGACGGAAAAATGATCGGTTCGGGCAAAGCCGGACCGGTGACGAAGGAGCTTCTGCGGCTCTTTCAGGAGCATACCCGGGAAGAGATTTCAGGAGAGCCTATCTGAGCTCAGCCGGAATCCCGGCTGACAGATGAGGTACAGAGAGCTCCGGATAGGCCGGAGCAGGGAGAATGGAGCAGCCAATGAGAAGTGACAGTGCCAAGAAAGGGGTTGAGAAAGCGCCCCACCGTTCACTGCTGAAAGCACTCGGTCTGACCGACCGGGAGATAGCCGCCCCCCTGATAGGGGTTGTCAATGCAAAAAATGAGATCATCCCGGGCCATGTGCATCTTGACCGGATCGCAGAAGCGGTAAAGGCGGGTATTCGATCAGCCGGGGGGACCCCGATTGAGTTTCCTACGATAGGAGTCTGCGACGGGATTGCCATGGGCCACTCGGGGATGAACTACTCGCTTCCGAGCAGGGAGCTGATAGCAGACTCGATTGAGATCATGGCTCAGGGGCATATGTTCGATGCGCTGGTGATGATCCCGAACTGCGACAAGATCGTGCCCGGGATGCTGATGGCGGCGGCGCGGATCAACATTCCCACCATATTCGTCAGCGGCGGTCCGATGCTCGCCGGCAGGCTGCCGGACGGGAGGGCAATCAGCCTCTCCGATATGTTCGAGGCAGTCGGTGCTCACTCAGTAGGCAAGATGAGTGATGAGCAGCTCAGTCTCTACGAGGAGACGGCCTGTCCGACCTGCGGTTCCTGTTCGGGGATGTTCACGGCGAACAGCATGAACATTCTCACCGAGGTGCTCGGGATGGGGCTTCCCGGCAACGGAACAATACCGGCGGTCTATGCAGCCCGCGACCGTCTCGCGAAGGAGGCTGGTTACGCGGTCATGGAACTGCTCAAGCGCGATATCAGGCCGCTGGACATCATGACTGAACGGGCGTTCGAGAATGCCCTCACTGCTGATATGGCGCTCGGGTGCAGCACCAACAGCATGCTCCACCTGCCTGCCATCGCCCACGAGGCGGGAGTTGCCCTCGATATCGCCAAGGCGAACGGGATCAGCGCGAGAACCCCGAACCTCTGTCACCTTGCCCCGGCCGGTCCTCATCATATTGAGGATCTCTACGCGGCAGGCGGCGTTTCTGCGGTGCTCAAGGAGCTTTCCAAGAAGGATCTGCTCCATCTCGATCTGCCGACGGTGACCGGGAAAAGCGTCGGTGAGAATATCGAAAAGGCGGTCAACTTCAATCCCGAGGTGATCAGGCCGATTGAGAATCCCTGGAGTCAGACGGGGGGGATTGCGGTTCTCTACGGGAACCTCGCCCCCGACGGAGCGGTGGTGAAACGCTCGGCGGTAGACCCGCAGATGATGCGCCACCGGGGGCCTGCGAGGGTGTTTGACGGCGAGGAAGCTGCCATCGGCGCGATTCTCGGAGGAAAGATAGAGAAGAAGGATGTGGTGGTTATCCGCTACGAGGGTCCGAAGGGCGGTCCGGGGATGAAGGAGATGCTCTCCCCCACCTCTGCGATTGCCGGTATGGGGCTCGATAAGGATGTTGCCCTGATGACTGACGGAAGGTTCAGCGGGGCGACCCGGGGGGCTTCCATCGGCCATATCTCGCCTGAAGCGGCCGAAGGAGGGCCGATCGCCCTGGTGGGGGAGGGGGATATGATAGTTATCGATATTGAACAGGGAGTGCTGAAACTCGATATCAGCGATGAGGAGCTTGCGGAGCGCAGAAACGCGTGGACTCCCCCGGCACCGAAGCGGCTTGGGGGATATCTTGCCCGCTACGCCCGGATGGTGAGTTCAGCCTCCACCGGGGCCGTGTTTCGCGACGAGTGACGGCGGCAGGAATTATTACGAGCAGCAGAAGGAGTCAGTACATGAGAATTAAAGGCGGACAGATTATTATAGAGTGTCTGAAGGAGCAGGGAGTTGATACGGTCTTCGGATTTCCCGGGGGCGCGGTCATCAATATCTATGACGAGCTGTACAAGCAGAGGGAGCATATCAATCATATTCTTACTGCCCATGAGCAGGGTGCCGCTCACGCAGCTGACGGGTACGCCCGTGCAACCGGAAAGGTCGGTGTCTGCATGGCGACCTCAGGTCCCGGGGCAACCAACCTGGTCACCGGTATAGCTACGGCTTACATGGACTCTTCTCCGGTGGTTGCCATAACCGGCAATGTAGCGGTTCCCCTCCTGGGTAAGGACAGCTTTCAGGAGGTCGATATCGCCGGCATCACGATGCCGATCACCAAGCACAACTACATCGTCAAGGATGTCAACAAGCTTGCCGATATTATCCGTGAGGCGTTCTACATTGCCCAGGAGGGCCGGCCGGGTCCGGTTCTCGTTGATGTGCCGAAGGATATTACGGTTGAAGTGGCCGAGTATGAATACCGGAAACCGCTTCCGGTGATGCACAAGAGCGATCGATTCACCGCCCGCGACATCGAGAAGGCCGCACAGATGATCAGGGAGTCGAAGAAGCCCTTCGTCTTTATCGGCGGCGGGGTCATAAGAGCCCGTGCTTCGGAGGAGCTGAAGAAGTTCGCCGCAGCCGTCCAGGCTCCGGTCGGCTCTTCACTGATGGGCATCGGGGGATTCCCCGCTGCTGATGAGCTGTTTACCGGGATGATCGGGATGCACGGTTCAAAGGTGTCGAATATGGCGGTCTCACAGTGCGACCTGCTGATCGTTGTCGGGGCGCGTTTCAGCGACCGGGTTGTCAGCCGGGCGGACCGGTTCGCCGTTGACGCCAAAATCCTCCACATCGATGTGGACCCGGCCGAGATCAACAAGAATATCAGGACGCACCATTCGGTCATTGGGGATGTCGGTCACGTGCTTGCCGCCCTGAACCGTGAGATTAAGGCTCCTGTTCCCCACGAGGAGTGGATGGAAAAGGTTGCGGCCTGGAAGGAGAAGTATCCTATCCGGGTGACCATCGAGAACAAGCGGTCCAAGGAGATAATCACCGCTGTTCACGAAGTGACGAACGATGAGGCAATTATTGTTACCGAGGTCGGGCAGCACCAGATGTGGGTAGCCCAGTTCTATGAGTTCTCCAAGCCTTACCACTTCATCACCTCCGGAGGGCTCGGAACCATGGGATTCGGGACCGGAGCTGCAATCGGGGCTCAGGTCGGTATGCGGGACAAACGGGTTGTCAGCATTGCCGGCGACGGCAGTTTCAAGATGAACTGCAATGAAATAGCCACTGCGGCAAAGTACCACATTCCGATTGTCGTGCTGATCATGAACAACCACACCCTTGGGATGGTCAGGCAGTGGCAGACGCTCTTCTACGAGGGGAGGCATGCCGAAACGACCCTTGATCTTGAGATCGACTGGGTGAAGCTTGCTGAAGCCTATGGTGCAGTCGGCATGAGAATGCAGCCCGAAGACGACCCGAAGGAGGTTATCACCAGGGCGCTGGCTGAAAACCGGCCGGTGATCGTTGACTGCGAGATCCCCATTGACGACATCGCGCTGCCGATGGTTGCCCCGGGATCCTCGATTGATGAGGTCATCCTCAGCATAGACCCGATTTCCGACTGACACACAGGCCAGTCTCTGCCCGTGCAGGAGAGCGATCCGGTAGCGAACAGGAGCCGGCTGCAGATAAGACCTATGATCGTGTACCCGCTTTTTTGTCACTGAAGGGTATGAAAAAACCTCCATGCGTACGGCATGGAGGTTTTTCTACTTTGGACTTCAGTCTAGACGTTATGACAGGAGACAAAGTGATCCGGGGCCAGCTCACGCAGTTCGGGGTCAACCTGGGTGCAGATATCGGTTTTCAGGGGACAGCGTGAGGCAAAACGACAGCCGGGAGGCGGGTCGATCGGGCTCGGTACATCACCCTTGAGGATAATCCGCCTATTATTACGGGTAAGATCGGGGTCCGGGATCGGTATTGCCGACAGCAGCGCCTTGGTGTAGGGGTGGATGGGATTAAGGTAGAGTTCTCCGCTGCCGCAGACTTCTACCAGCTTCCCGAGGTACATGACCCCGATCCGGTCGGAGATATGCTTAACCATGGAGAGGTCGTGAGCGATGAACAGGTAGGTCAGGTCAAACTCGTCCTGGAGATCTTCGAGCATATTGACCACCTGGGCCTGGATCGATACGTCAAGTGCCGATATCGGTTCGTCACAGATGACCAGGTCCGGTTCCACCGCGAGGGCGCGGGCAATGCCGATCCTCTGGCGCTGACCGCCGGAGAACTCATGCGGATACCGGTTTGCATGCTCCTTTTTGAGGCCTACGTGGTTGAGCAGGGAGTAGATCCGCTCCTGCTTCTCCTTGCCGGCGTAGAGATTATGGGTGGTAATTCCCTCTCCGATGATGTCATTGACGGTCATCCGACTGTTGAGGCTGGCGTACGGGTCCTGGAAGATCATCTGCATCCGCTTGCGGTAGGGTTTCAGCTGCTTCTCGCTGAAACCTGCAAGGTCTTTTCCGTCGAAGAGGATCTCGCCGCCGGTCGCGTAGTAGAGACGGAGAATTGTCCTGCCCGTAGTCGATTTTCCGCAGCCCGATTCGCCGACGAGTCCGAACGTCTCCCCGCGCCGGATAGAGAAGGAGACGTCGTCCACGGCCTTCAGGTATGATTTCTCCCTGGAAAAGATTTTCATTTTCTGCGGGAAATATTTTTTCAGGTTCTTCACTTCTATCAAAGTCTGTTTTTCACTCACCGACAACCTCCGCAGTAGTATAGTTTCCCACCTCGGGCGCTTCTTCATGCAGCAGCCAGCAGGCAGATGTGTGGGTCTCCGAGATCGAGAAGGTCGGCGGCCGCTCCTCGATGCAGACCTGCATCGCATGGGGGCAGCGTCCGGCAAAGGGACAGCCGGTAGGCGGGTGGAGCAGATCGGGGGGTGAACCTTTGATCGGCACCAGCCGCTCCTTCTGGTCGGCATTCATTTTCGGTATCGACTGGTGAAGCCCCATGGTATAGGGATTCTGTGGGTTGTAGAAGATTTCCCGCTCGGTTCCAGTCTCCATGATGGTTCCGCCGTACATGACGACGATGTTGTCGCACACCTCAGCGATAACGCCGAGATCGTGGGTAATGATGATGATGGAGGTGCTTATACGATCCTTCAAATCCTTCATAAGCTCCAGTATCTGAGCCTGGATGGTTACATCAAGTGCGGTCGTCGGCTCATCGGCAATCAGCAGCTGCGGATTGCAGCTGAGAGCGGTGGCGATCATCACCCGCTGCCGCATGCCTCCGGAGAACTGGTGGGGGAAATTCTTGATCCGTTTCTCCGGCTGGGGAATACCGACAAGACGCAGCATCTCAATCGCCCGCTCCCGGGCTTTCTGCTTTGAGAGCTTCTGATGCCGCCTGATAACCTCGATCATCTGGTTTTCGATAGTGTAGACCGGATTGAGCGAAGTCATGGGATCCTGGAAGATCATCGAAATATCATTGCCGCGGATGTTCATCATCGCATTATTACTCAGCTTGGTGAGATCTTTGCCTAGGAAATTGATGACGCTTCCCTTCTTGACCTCCCCCGGCTCCTGAATGAGCCTCATGACCGAGAGGGCTGAGACGCTCTTTCCGCTGCCTGATTCGCCGACAATACCGAGAACCTTGCCCTTCTCGAGCTGGAACGAGACGCCCCGTACAGCCTGAATCTCCCCGAGACGGGAATAGAACG
>CAYSRK010000322.1:0-2027 GCA_964433385.1 uncultured Spirochaetales bacterium | reverse complement strand
CTCGGCCTCGATGAGTTCAGCATGAGTCCGATGTCGCTGCTCGAAGTAAAGAAAATTATCCGCTCGGTTTCGATGTCCGAAGCGGTCGGACTTGCGCAGCGGGTCATGGAAATGGAGTCAGCCGACCAGATCAACACTTACGTACAAGGGTGGTTCAATGAACAGTTTGGAAAAATCAGTTCCTGAAGGGGACTTGAGTCCCCCCAAACGGAGCGGCATGCCCCTCATTGCCATAGCCGGCCGGCCGAATGTCGGAAAATCGACCCTGTTCAACCGCCTCATCAGGAAACGCCGCGCTATAACCGACCCTACCCCCGGAGTTACCCGCGACCCGATCTTTGAGGAATGGGAGATCGAGGGTCACCGGGTAAGGCTCGCCGATACCGGGGGGCTGAGGCCGCGGCAGAGTGCGATGGACTCCCTGGTTGCCGAAAAAAGCTACTCGGTACTCGCCGAGGCTGACATCATCCTGCTCATGCTCGACGTAACCGAGGTAACCCCGGAGGATGAAATCCTGATGGAGAACCTCAGGGCTGCCGCCCCCAGGGTTATGCTTGTCGTCAACAAGGTCGACAATCCGGCGCGGGAAGAGCAGCTGTGGAACTTCTACACCTACGGCTTCACCCCGGTATACGGCATCTCCTCAGCTCACGGACTCGGTATCGGTGAGCTTGAGGAGGCCCTGCTGCAGCGGCTGCGCGACGGAGGGCTGGTCAGCGGGGAGGATGTATCCGAACCGGACGAAGAAGCCGTGGCGGAGGAGGAGACAGAGGGAGGAGAGCGGCGGCTGATCAGGCTGGCGGGAATGGGCAAGCCGAATACCGGAAAATCGACTCTGGCTAACCGGCTCAGCGGAACCGAGTCCTCGATTGTCAGCGATATCCCCGGGACCACCCGGGACGTAATCGTCGGCAGTTTCTCCTTTAAGGGAACCGACTTCAAGGTCCTTGATACAGCAGGCCTGAGGAAGAAGAAACGTGTCGGTGAAAATATCGAGTTCTATTCATTCAACCGTGCGGTACAGACCATTGATGAAGCTGACATCGTGCTGATGATGATCGACTCAGCCGAAGGACTCTCGGAGCAGGATAAAAAGATTGCCAATCTCGTAGTGGAGAAGGGGAAGGGAGTTGTACTGGTCCTGAACAAATGGGATTTGATACAGCATATTCCGAATCAGCTTGAAGCAGTAAAAAACCGTACCCGGTTTCTCTTTCCCATCCTGGCTTTCGCTCCCCTGGTTCCCCTCTCCGCAAAGACGGGGCAGGGACTCGAGAAGGTCCTGCACACCGTCTGGGGTGTCTGGAAGCAGCTGAACAAGCGGGTTGAAACGGCAAAATTCAACCAGCATCTGAGCAGATGGCTTGAGGAGTACCAGATACCGCGCGGTAAAAACACATACTATAAAATTTTCTACGGGACCCAGACGAGTGCACATCCGGTCCAGTTTCTGCTGTTCGTCAACCATATTAAAGGATTCCCGAAGACATATCTCCAGTATATTACGAACTGCATCCGCAAGGAGCTCGGCTTCAGTTCAGTTCCCGTGGAGATCCACCTGCGGGAACGCAGACGCAGCGGGTAGGATTGCTGATGGGAATTGAGGCAGTCGGTTTTGACATTGACGGAACGTTATATCCCGAGATGATGATGTACCTCCGGTCCTCCGTTCTCTTTCTTCGTTCGCCCCGGCTTCTCTATACCTACAGCAGAACCCGTAAACGCCTGCGGGAGCTTTATCCATATCCCGCTGCCCTGCAGACCCTTGAAGAGTTCCGGCAGCTGCAGGCGAGGGTGTTCGTCGAGGAATCGGGGCGGGAACCGACCCCGGAACGGGTTCAGCAGGCGCAGACTGCTGTGGAGAAATCGATCTACAGTCAATGGGACCGCCTGTTCACCGGCCTGAAATCCTATCCCGGGGTTAGAGAGGTGTGGCTGCAGCTGAAAAGCCTCGGCCTTGCCGTGGGGCTGCTCTCCGATTTTCCCCTCGGCGTGAAACCGAAGGTGCTTGATATCGAGGACCTCAC
>CAYSRK010000321.1:0-4641 GCA_964433385.1 uncultured Spirochaetales bacterium | reverse complement strand
GTTCATCAGCCGCTGCGCCGTCTCCCTGCCGGGGAACCGGCCGGCCGGGATTTTTACCGCCGGTACGGCGCAGCGGCTGATGAACATCCAGAACATTCGTGTCGGTTCCCGCGCGCTCATCATCGGCTCCGGAGATATCGGGCTGATCATGGCCCGCCGACTCACTCTCGAGGGGGCGGAGGTGGCGGGCGTAACCGAGATACAGTCCTATGCAGGCGGTCTCGAGCGCAACATCCGCCAGTGCCTGCACGATTTCAACATCCCCCTCCATCTGTCTACGGGTATCCTCAGCATCGAAGGCAGGGAAAGGGTTTCGGGGGTGCGCATTGCTCCGCTTCTTGCCGACGGCTCGCTCGATACCGCCTCTGCACGGCTTGTTCCCTGCGACACGGTCCTGCTCTCCGTCGGACTTATTCCGGAACATGAGCTGCTCCGGGAGGCAGGGGCTGAAATTGACCCGGTGACCCGGGGACCGGTGGTTGACGGACACCTGATGACGAGCGTTGCCGGGCTTTTCGCCGGAGGAAACGTCCTGCAGGTGCACGATCTGGTGGATCACGCCTCGCATGAGGCGCAGACAGCCGGAATGTATGCAGCCCGTTTCTGCCGGGGTGAGCTTGATCACGGGACAAGGATGTACCCGGTCACCGCTGGTAAGGGCATACAATACGTTGTTCCCCAGCAGATCAGCGCTCCCGGGACCGTGCATTTTTCCCTCAGGACAACTGCCGTGGCGGCTGGGCTGACGATTGCGCTGCGCAGGAGAGACAGCCGCGGCGGCAGTGAAACGCTCTACCAACGGCTCTACAACCGGGTTTTCCCGTCGCAGATGATCCGGTTCCGGGTCGAATGTCCCGCTGCAGGGGCGCTGGAGGTAACAGGTGAGCAGGCATGAGGAAAACGGGCGGACTGTCGAGGAGCTTACCTGCATAGTCTGTCCCTCAAGCTGCGAAATCCTCGTGGAGCGCGACAGTCAGACAGGCGAAATCCTCTCAATTGAGCATGCCCAGTGCCGCAGGGGCATTGCGTGGGTTACACGCGAGCTGCTGGACCCGGTGAGGACCGTCTGTTCCTCCGTCCGTGTTGTCGGGGGAACTGAACCGCTGGCTTCGGTAAAGACCGACCGGCCGGTCCGCAGGGATGAGATGAAGGCGGTGGTTGAAGCTCTCAAGGCAGCGATACGTACCGCCCCGGTCAGCATCGGGGAGAGTTTCCCCCTCGAGGGATACGGGGCGGATCTGCGGATTATCGTTACCCGGGCGGTTGCTGCCGTTGGGCACGCAGATAATTAATCTTTGCACACTTGTCAAAAACCGGGCTATAATTGAGCACATATTCAGGGGGTAGCCGCTATGGAATATATTGTCGAAATGCTCGGCATCCGAAAAGAATTTCCCGGCGTCGTAGCCAATGACGATGTGACGCTGCAGGTAAGACCGCAGGAGATTCACGCCCTGCTCGGAGAAAACGGTGCGGGTAAATCGACCCTCATGAGTATCCTCTTCGGACTATATCACGCCGACCGTGGGACGATCAGAGTCAGGGGCGAAGAGGTTCATATCAGCGACCCGAACGTTGCCAACGATCTGGGGATCGGCATGGTCCACCAGCACTTCCAGCTGGTCCATAATTTCACGGTGACGGAAAATATCATCATGGGCAAGGAAGGCCGCTTCGTCCTGGACGTAAAGAAGGCTGCGAAGAAAATTGAAGAGCTCTCGCAGCGCTACAAGCTCAGTATCGATCCCTACGCGAAGATTGAGGATATTTCGGTCGGGATGCAGCAGCGGGTAGAGATCCTCAAGATGCTCTACCGGGATGCGGAGGTCCTGATCTTCGATGAACCGACGGCGGTTCTGACCCCTCAGGAGATTCATGAGCTTATGGGCATCATGAAGAACCTGACAGCCGAGGGGAAGTCGATCATCCTCATAACTCATAAACTGCGTGAAATAAAGGAGATAGCAGAACGCTGCACGGTAATACGGCGCGGGAGGTATATCGGAACGGTGGATGTTGCTGACACCACCCAGCAGCAGATGGCGTCCATGATGGTCGGCCGGGAGGTCTCCTTCAAGGTGAAGAAGGAGCAGGTTGAACCCGGCGAGGTGGTGCTGGACGTGCGGAACCTGACCGTGCTCAACTCCCGCAAGTTCGAAGCGCTGAAAAACTTCTCCATTACGGTCAAGCGGGGTGAGATTGTCGGTCTCGCCGGTGTTGAGGGGAACGGGCAGACTGAACTT
The DNA here is from genome assembly GCA_964433385.1 of uncultured Spirochaetales bacterium. Classification (GTDB taxonomy): domain Bacteria; phylum Spirochaetota; class Spirochaetia; order JABMQR01; family JABMQR01; genus M55B182. Next base: position 2,398 of record CAYSRK010000321.1, on the reverse strand, counting down.
GTCGAGGCAGTAACCGGTCTCCGGGAGGTCGTATCCGGCAGCATCCTCCTTCACGGTGAGGAGATTGTCCATCTCAGCCGGCGTAAGCGCAGTGAGCTCGGCATAGCTCATATCCCCGAGGACAGGCAGAAGCACGGGCTCATCAGAGAGTTCACTGTCGGGGAGAACATGGTGCTGAAGACCTACTATCAGGAACCGCACTCAAAACGGGGGTTTCTTAAAGAAGAACAGATCAGCGCTCATGCATCCAGGATCGTTGAGGAGTTTGACGTCCGCTCCGGTCAGGGTATCTACTCCCCTGCCGGGGGGCTTTCCGGGGGTAATCAGCAGAAGGCGATCGTGGGACGTGAGATTGATATGGATCCCGCTCTCCTTATCGCCGTGCAGCCGACCCGCGGTCTGGATGTCGGAGCGATCGAGTATATCCACAAACGGCTGGTTGAACAGAGAAGAAACAACCGGGGGGTTCTGCTTGTGTCGCTTGAGCTCGACGAGATTTTCAACCTCTCCGACAGAATAGTGGTAATCAACAGCGGCGAGGTTATCGACGTGGTCCGCACTGAGGAGACGAACGAGGATGAGATCGGACTCATGATGGCCGGTATCAGAAAGGGGGAGAGTCGATGAAGGTGAAGAGCAATGCCCTGGCAATGGCCTTGTCTGCTGTACTGCTCGGTCTGCTTGCCGGAGCCGTCCTGATGGCTGCCATCGGCAGCAATCCGTTTGAGGGATACACCTACCTGTTCCGCGGCGGTCTTATGAGCATCGAACGTATCGGCAACACTATTGCGACGGCAATAACGCTGACACTGACCGGTCTCTCAATCGCCTTCGCATTCAAGACCGGTCTGTTCAACATCGGGGCTTCCGGACAGATGCTGATGGGAGGGCTTTTTGCTACGGTCGTCGCGCTATCCGTAAACGCACCGCGCCCGCTGCTGCTTGCCCTCACCATCCTTGCCGGATTCATCGGAGGCGCCCTGTGGGGGGCGGTGCCCGGGTTTCTCAAGGCCCGGTTCAACGTGCACGAGGTGGTGGCGACGATCATGATGAACTGGATAGCCTACTGGGTCGTCTACTATGTCGTTCCTGCCTACTTCAAAGGAACCTACCTCGAGACCGAGTCGCGGCTGATTCCCGCCGCCGCATCGCTTAAGACCGGGTGGCTTTCGGCAATATTCAAAGGCTCCTATATTAATATCGGTATATTCATTGCCCTGGCAGCCGTGCTGATCATTCAGCTGATTCTCAAGAAGACGACCCTGGGCTACGAGCTGAAGGCGGTCGGCTACAACCGTGATGCGGCTGAATATGCCGGCATCCAGGTTAACCGGAATATTGTGCTCTCCATGGTGATAGCCGGCGGTCTTGCCGGTCTTGCCGGGACAACCTTCTACACCGGGTATGCCTCGAACATTCAGATAGGCGTACTGCCCAACCAGGGATTTGACGGGATCGCGGTAGCTCTTCTGGGGGCGACCGAGCCGTGGGGAGTGTTCGCCTCAGCGCTGTTCTTCGGACTGCTCCACTCGGGCAAGGGCTTTATGAATGCGATGACCGATATTCCGCCGGAAATTTCAGATACCATTATTGCGGTCATTATCTATTTTACCGCTACAAGCGTGCTCTTCGGCAGGTTCTGGGCTTTTGTTTCAAAGGCCCGCAGGAAAAAGAGAGAGCAGTCCGGGCAGGCGGCGGCAGCCGAACAGGAGGTGAAGAGATGAACGTATGGCAGATTCTTTCGCAGATATTTCCCTACGCCATCGTGCTGACCGTACCGCTCCTGATTACCGCGCTCGGCGGCCTGTTCAGTGAGCGCAGCGGGGTGGTAAATATCGGCCTCGAGGGGCTGATGGTAATCGGATTCTTTCTCGCAGCAATAGTCATTAAAACCCTGGAAGGTTCCATGCCCGGCCTGGCAATCCCGATCGGCCTGCTCGCCGCTATGGTCGGCGGGGCGATCTTCTCTCTCCTCCACGCTTTTGCATCGATAAACCTCAATGCAAATCAGGTCATCAGCGGTACGGCTATAAACATGATAGCCGGAGCACTGACGGTCTATCTTGCCCGCACCATCACCGGAAGCGGGAATATCCAGATACGTAACGGGATCCTCCGCTACGATGTGCCGGTTCTCTCCCGCATCCCGATCATCGGTCCGCTTTTTTTCACCCAGACCTACTGGACAACCTGGATCGTGCTTATTATTGTCGCGGCATCCTGGTTCCTGCTCTATAAGACTGCCTTTGGTCTGCGGCTGCGGGCATGCGGCGAGCACCCTTCGTCCGCGGCCTCGGCGGGGGTCAATGTCTACCGGATGCGCTACATCGGCGTGCCCCTTTCCCGGGGATTCGCCCGGGCTGGCGGGGGGGGGGGCGTCGTCTCCCCCACCCCCCCC
>CAYSRK010000320.1:0-2790 GCA_964433385.1 uncultured Spirochaetales bacterium | reverse complement strand
TCAGACTGAACTTCCAGCATGTACTGCAGCATCTGCTCTGCCCGCCGGGGCGAATCGACTGTCGGGTCGAGCAGCAGGGCCTGATAGAGCAGGGCGCGGGAACCGGTACGGAAGGCCTCAACGATCAGCTGCTGAATCGAGTGCTGAGTGCGGATCATTGCAGCGAAGGCTTCGGGCAAGGCGCCGATATGCTCGGGATGAATCCCGCTGCGGTCAACTGAAGCCGGAACCTCGATGCATCCTGAGAGGGAGAGATTCTCAATATATCCCTCTCCGTTGAGGGTGTTCACCGAAGGTGCCCGAAATACTTCATCGAGAACCATTGCAGAGATAATCGGGACTGCCAGCTCGCCTGAGGGAACAACGGCGCTGCGCTCGGCAGCCGGACGCAGCGCGCTTTGGGCGGGGAGGTCGGAGCGCATGTAGGTCCGGATATCCATCTTGTGCCGCCATGCGTCAAAAGCCAGATCGTTGGAAACCGGGGCGCTGTCAGGCAGCACTTCCCGGTTTTCTATGCCGAACTCCCACCGGGTATCGGCAAGCTCATGGGCAAATCCCACATATTCCCCGATATGGCGGTCGGAATCGAGGCCGAATACGCCGAAGTTCTCGTACATGAAGCGCACTAGGGGCTGCAGGGAGCTGCGCTGAGCCGTTACCTGACGGTGAAATTCGGGGATCAGGTCAGCGCCGCTGTTTCTGTCCGATATCCTGCAGAAGGTAATGAAATGATTCATTCCGGCGGTGCTGATCTCAAGCTCCTCAATCGGGCGCTGCAGGATCCCGGAGGCGAAGCGGTAGAAATCGTGAAATCCGTGGCAGAGTCCGTAGGCACGCAGGGAAGTAAGGTTTCTGATTGCGGTCAGGACCCTGGCTTCCGGGTTGGTGAAGTTCAGCACTACCGCTTCCGGGGCGAGACGCTCGATATCCCGACAGATGGGCATGACGATGTTGAGGTTTCTCAGGGCGTGGAACATAGCCCCTGGTCCGCCGTTTTCACCGTAGACATGGCGGAATCCATATGAGAGCGGGATACGGAAATCCTGCTCCCATAAGTCCATCCGGTGGGTGGCGATCGATATGAGGACAAAGTCCGCTCCCGGCAGGGCTTGCTCCCGGTCCGTCGTTGCGGATACTGCCAGTTGGGCTTCGGTCAGCGCGATGCATTCGCGGGCGTAGGTGAGGGTTTCCTGCAGGCGTTCAGGCGCAGTATCCACCAGTACGCAGGAGACTTCAGCCTCCTTAAGCAGCGTCGATGCTAGCACCAGATCATGAATGAGTCCGCGGCTGAACTCCCGGCTTCCTGCCCCGATCAGCACTATCCTGCACGTCTGTTTCATGACAGTATCCTCCTATGGTATGGTTTTACCCGCGGGTTTCGGCAGCGGTATAGATTCCGTCGATTTCCCGCAGCACCTCCGGCGGTCGGCTGAAGGTGTTTTTCTGCAGAGTCTCCTCAATAACCGCCGCAGCCCGGATGAGCACGTTCTGCTCGGCGTTCTTCCACTGGCCGAGGTTGCGGGCGGGAAAGAGGCGACTGTCGTACTGCCAGCTGCGAAAGTGTTCCAAAGTCGATTCGTGGTCGAGGAACTCGCCCCGGTCAAGTCCCTCCTTCAGTACAGTCCGCGCAGCTTCAATGTTGTCGTCCCATTCGGCGCCGCTGATGAACCGCTCACAGGAGCGCAGTATTTCCCGGTCGATAACGACCTGCTCAGGGCTGTATACCTCGTCGGAGCACAGCTGTCCGGAACCGTGGAATATGCGGGCGCCCGAGAGAGCCTGGAGCCAGCAGCTCACCGTCCGCTCGTAGGCTGCCTGCTGATCGGGCCAGGGGCTCATGGAGAGAAAATAGCCCCAGCTGCGTTTCGCCCCGGTGATATATTCAGTCATCTTCCGGCCTATCTGGTCCTGCAGGGCGTAGACAGGACCGGCGATGGTGTAGTTCCCGTAGCGCATATCGAAGGGGTCGTTGCGCAGGTAAGGTTCCAGGAAAACCCCGGCTGCTGCGTAGGCGAAGAGGGAGGCGGCCAGACTTTCCGCAACGGTCTGGATTGCGGAAGCCGGGAACGTCAGGGCGCTGGTGCTTCCCGCGCAGGGCAGTCCTCCAGTCAGCTCAATGATAAGTTCCGGGCTAGACAGGTTGGCGTTGACGAAGTCAAGAACCCGGTCGTCGTAGCGCATCGGGCTGTTGACCAGCATGGCGAGTATCGGTATACGCTTGCCGGCAGCCTGCGCCATTGCCTTGTAGTAGGCAAGCTCCTGTTCATCAGGAGTATGGGTGGGGGCTCCGTAGACCGGGCTGTGCTTGAGACACAGGGCAGTCGCCTTCAGGTCGCGCAGGTGAACGGGACAGTCCCCGAGCACTACCGGCGATACTGCCCCGGAAACGTCAAATGCGTCCAGGAAACGGATGATCCGAACCACATCCTCCTCTCCAGCTGTCCGGTGCACGCCCCGCGCGGCATCGGCAAGCTGCAGGCAGGACCAGGACTGATTCATGCTGAATCCCTGCTGTTCCCCGGTTTTTTCCTGTTGAGCGAGATTCCAGCTTCGGAACGCGTCGATGTACTCCCGGACATCCTCCCGGGCGAACGTGATCCGGTCGTCCGAACAGACCGATCCCCCGAAACTCCCCTTCAGCAGGTCCTTTGCCTCCCGGCTGCGGCACTGCATGCCGTACTCTTCGAGCAGTCTCAGCGCCTCTTCAAGTATGAGGCTGAGCTGCTTCTCCTCCGCTCTGATGTGCAGTTCGGGTCTCCATGAATCACTGCTTGCCATGTCTTTTCTCCT
>CAYSRK010000319.1:0-11341 GCA_964433385.1 uncultured Spirochaetales bacterium | reverse complement strand
AGGTGCCGATCCTCCCCGATTACAGCGCCGGCAGCGACGGGCAGAACTTCTATTTCACCAACTACGCCGGGGATGTGTACGCCTACCCGAAGCAGAGGGAGGAGAGCACATGCTCATAGGGCTGGTTTACGATCTTCGGGAAACCTATATGGCCGAGGGGTTTACGGCTGAAGCAACGGCGGAGTTTGACAAGCCGGAGACTGTCGCCGCCGTGGAAGAGGCTCTCATTGGGCTCGGATATGAAACGGTTCGGATAGGAAACTTCCGCCAGCTGGCTGTCTATCTGCTGGGCGGCAACAGCTGCGATTTGGTGTTCAACTTTGCCGAGGGGCTGTCCGGCCTCGGGCGGGAGGCTCAGGTGCCCGCCCTGCTCGATGTCTGGGGTATTCCCTACACCTTTTCAGAAACCCATGTGCTGGCGCTGGCGCTGCACAAGGGGTTTACCAAAGCGGTGGTACGGCAGGCCGGCATTCCTACAGCCGACTACGCCGTGGCTGATTCGCTTGAGGATCTCATCGGGCTGAGTCTTCCCTATCCGCTTTTCGTGAAGCCGGTCGGCGGCGGAACGAGTATGGGTATCGGGAGCCGTTCCCTTGCGGAGGATCCCCAGATGCTCAGCCGCAGCGTTGCCGAACTGCTGCAGCGGTTTTCCCAGCCTGTACTGATAGAAACCTATCTCGGGGGAAGGGAGTTTACCGTCGGCATTACCGGAACCGGGACAGACGCCCGGGCGTTGGGTACGGCTGAAATTATTACCGACCCTTCGTTCGATAACGGGATCTACTCCTACCATGCAAAACAGCTCTACGAGCAGCGGGTCCGCTATATTCCTGCGGACCTCGCCGCCTCCGAGCTCTGTGAGCGGTTTGCTCTCAAAGCCTGGAGAACCCTCGGGTGCCGCGACTGCGGCCGCATCGACTTCAGGATGGATGAGAACGGAATTCCCTGCTTTCTCGAAGTCAATCCTCTGGCCGGACTGCACCCGGTGGACTCCGATCTTCCTATTATCTGCAGAATGAAAGGTATATCCTATCAGGACCTCATCAAGGCAGTAATGGATTCAGCCTGTTCCCGCCTTGAAGCCCGTCCCCTGAATATCCATACCGCATAAACAGATTGTCATTCCCCTCCCCGGCGAATGCCGGGCAGGGGAGCGGCATATTCTGGAAAAAAGTTAATACGTATTAACAAATATTATTGACATAAATTGCTCTAATATGTATTATGTAGCGTGTAAGCGGGAGGATAGTGTTATGCGTTTTTTCAGCAGTGCAGCAGCAGTACAGTCTATGGGGCGAGGCGGCCGGAGATTTGGCCGCAGGGGCTTTCAGGCCGGTCCTGGGGGACCGCCTGTGCACCCGAACCTTACCGATCTTGTTCCCGGGGATACTGCTGTCATAACCGCCCTGAACGGCGGGGAGACCTACCGGAAGAAGCTTCTTTCCCTGGGACTGCTTCCGGGCAGCGTGATAGAACTGGTCCGCGGAGGATACGGTTCGGGGATGCTGGTACGGGTGGGAAAGAGCACACTGATGATCAATGCGGGTCTGGCTGACCGGATAGGGGTCAGGCCGATCCGCGGATAGCGGGGGAGGTACTCCTGATGGACCAGACATGCTCAATTACCGATCTTAAACCGGGGGATACGGCAACGGTTGTCGGATTCTTCGAGGGGGAGGGAACCTACCGAAGGAAGCTCCTGTCAATGGGGATTACCCGCGGGGTATCCATCACCTTTCTCCAGACTGCGCCGATGGGAGACCCGGTTGAAATATCGCTTCGCGGCTACTCCCTTTCCCTGCGGAAGGCCGAAGCAGGGATTCTAAAACTTCAGAAACACGTTTGATCTATGCCGAAACCGGATCCTCTTCACCGACCCGCAAAAGGAGCAGACCCATGCAGAACCCACCGAAAGCACTGACGCTTGCCGTTGCAGGAAACCCCAACTGCGGTAAAACCACCCTGTTCAATGCCCTAACCGGCAGTGACCAGCGGGTCGGCAACTGGCCGGGGGTCACGGTTGAGAAGGTCGAAGGCATCCTCCAGGCGGGAGCCCTCCGCGGACTCCTTATCGATCTTCCGGGTATCTACACCCTGGTTCCCGACTCTGAGGATGAGATGGTCGCCCGCCGGTTTCTCGCCTCGGAGCACTATGATCTCGTCATCAATATCGTAGATGCGGCCAACCTTGAGCGCAACCTCTATCTCACCACTGAGCTTGTGGAACTCGGCATTCCGCTCGTGCTCCTTCTGAACAAGATTGATGTTGCCGCAAAAAACGGGATCACGGTCGACCGTGATGCCCTGTCCCAGCGGCTCGGCGTACCGGTGTTCGCCCTCAACTCAACCGATGCCCGCGATGTGAAGAGGTTTGTCGGCGAGCTTGAGGCGCTGATTACCTCCTCGGTCGCAGCACCGGCGCCTGCCATGGTTCGCTATCCTGAACCGATAGAGCGGTTTATTACCGATGACACGTTTCGGGAGGAGTTGAAGAAGGATATGCTTCCGATAAGCCGGCGCAGTGTGCTGCTGAGCTTCATCGAGCAGGACCCCGTGGTGACAGGGATACTGCGGGGCAGGGACCCCGATCTGTATGCCAGGCTGACCCGAGAGGCTGACCGGGTTCGCGGCAGCCTCCCCGATGAACCCGACATTGTGCTTGCCGAAGCCCGCTACGGTGTTATCGGAGAGCTGCAGCATCTGATCACCCATACCCGGCAGCAGAAGCGCCGGCGGTTTCAGCTTGACGACCTGGTCCTACACCGAATCTGGGGAATCCCGGTATTTGTCGCCGTAATGTACGCCGTATTCATGATCCCCCTCCCCCTCGGGGGAGCGTTCATCGATTTCTTCGATATAATCTTCGGGGCTGTCTTTGTCGACGGTTTCGGCAGGCTGCTCACCGGAATCGGGTCTCCGGACTGGCTGCGGACGTTCCTTGCCGATGCGCTCGGCGGAGGCATCCAGACGATATCGACTTTTATACCGATTATCTTTTTCATGTTCCTCATGCTCAGTATTCTTGAGGATTCGGGCTATATGGCCCGGGCTGCCTTCGTTATGGACCGTTTCATGCGGCTCATCGGCCTGCCGGGAAAGGCGTTTGTTCCCATGCTCATCGGTTTCGGCTGCACGGTTCCTGCCATCATGGCAACCCGGACTCTTGAAAACAGGCGGGATCGTTTTCTGACTATTTTCATGGTTCCGTTTATGTCGTGCGGAGCCCGGCTGCCGGTCTACGCCCTCTTTGCAGCCGCGTTTTTCGGACGCTTTGCGGGACTGATCGTTTTTTCCATCTACCTCGCGGGCATCCTTCTGGCCGTAGTAACCGGACTGGTGCTCAAGCATACCCTTTTCAAAGGCTCTTTCTCTCCGTTCGTCATGGAACTCCCTGAGTACCACTTCCCGCAGCCGCGCAAGGTCATGCGTGACACGCTCTACCGCGTCAGGCTCTTTGTCTTCAGGGCAGGTAAGGTCATTCTTGTCGCTGTAGCCATCCTTACGCTCCTCAGCAGCTGGGGGCTCGACGGTAGCTTCGGAAACGAGGAGACAGAGAATTCCGTACTTTCAGCGATCGGAAAGGCGGTGACTCCCGTATTTCGTCCCATGGGCCTGGAAGAGGATAACTGGCCGGCAGCAGTCGGTCTGTTCACCGGCATATTTGCCAAGGAGGCGATAGTCGGAACGTTGAACAGTCTCTACCTGATCGAGCAGAGCCAGAATTCCCCTGCGGAACCTGAGGAGCAGGTAACAGTGCTCGGGTTTCTCGGCGGGGCTGCGGCAGAAGCATTCACCGTGCTCGGGGAGAATCTTGCGGGGATCATCTCCTTTTCGGACGGCCCGTTGAGTTCGGGAATCCTCTTCGGCGGCGAGGAGGCGGCAGCGGAGACGGCTGATGCCGAACCGGGCACGTTCACCATTCTCCGGTCGAAGTTTACTCCAGTTGCTGCATATGCGTATATGCTCTTCGTCCTGATCTATTTCCCCTGTGTCGCCGCCTTTGCGGCAGCCCTGCGTGAGGCGGGAACTTTCTACGGAACCGTTCTGGTGGTGTATGTCACGGCCCTCGCCTGGGTGGTCGCCGTTCTCTTCTACCAGATAGCCGAAGGTCATTCACCGGCGTGGATAGCGGCCGCTGCCGCCGGCTACGGCCTTATCATACTCAGCCTCCACCTCATCGGCCGCTTCAGCCGGCGCAAGTCGGGAAGGATAGATGCCGGGGCGTTTCTCTAGAGACAGTCAGCTGCTCGCTAAACTCTCTCTGCTGTGGTATAGTGAATTATGGCCAAAGAGATTCAGGAGCTTGCCAGAAAGTATCCGGCAGTTTCGGAGTATATGACGCAAATCTACCTGATAATCAGGGACTACTCGTACTGCAACAATCGACGACTGAGCCTGCACACGGGAGTTTCGGCTTCTGCAGTCTCTCAGGCCATGCTGCGGTTGAAAAAGCTGGGGCTCGTGCAGCAGGATACCTACGGCATGGTTCAGCTTACCCCTGAGGGAACCGAGCTCGCTGAGGAGCTGCTCAGGCGCCACTATCTGCTTGAGTACCTGATGGTGAAGAAGCTGAACTTTCCCTGGGAGCTTGCCGATGACGAGGCCGGCCACCTGCAGGACAAGGTGTCTCCGGAGTTTATCGAGCACCTCAATCGGGAGCTAGGCAGCCCGCAGACCTGTCCCCACGGCAACCCGTTTCCCGAAAATCCCCAGGCTGAGAAGATTCTCAATGCACCGCGACTCTCCGCCATGGAACCGGGGGATGTGGTGGAGGTGGTCCGGATAACCGAGGAAGGGGAACGGATCGACGGCCTGCTGCACACCTGCTTCGAGCTCCGTCTGATGCCGGGAGCCCAGTACGCCATTGCAGCGGCTGATGAGACGAATCTCTGGCTCCAGCCGCTCCCCAGCGGCACGGCCTGCGGATTCAGCCGCGCCTTTTCAGAGCATATCAGGGTCTACCGCACCGGTTCGGCCTCCTGAACTAGATAATCTCCAGTTTTTTGCCCTCTTCCGCAGCCACTTCGAGAAACCAGTCGAGTTCTTCATCCTTATGGATCGACATATAGGAGGTTCTGATCAGCGAGCGATTGGGCGGGACAGCCGGTGAAATGACCGGGTTGACGTAGATGCCGCGGGCAAAGAGGCTTCTCCAGAACATGAAGGTTTTCTCGTTATTCCCGATGATCAGCGGGACTACCGGAGTCTCGGCGGTTCCCACGTTGAAACCGAGGTTTTTAAAGCCTTCGATCATTTTAACGGCGATCTGCTGCAGGCGGTGAACCCGCTCAGGTTCTGTTTTTATGATCTCAAGCGCCTTGCGGGCAGCGGCAATATTGGCCGGCGGCATGGAGGCGGAAAAGATCAGGGGGCGGGAGACGTGCTTTATGTAGTCAATCACCTCGGACCTGCCGGCGACAAAACCGCCGATTGAACCGAAGGACTTTGAGAAGGTGCACATGACGATATCGGCGAGGCTGTTGTCATGGAAGTGTTCGCATGTTCCGCGTCCTGTTTCTCCGAGAACGCCGAGCGCATGGGCTTCATCGAGATAGACGGCGGCCCTGTACTTGTCGGCCAGCTCCCGGATCTGCGGCAGGAAGGCAATGTCGCCCTCCATGGAGAAGACCCCGTCAGTAACGATCATCTTTCCGGCGTTCCGGGGGATTTTTTTCAGTATCCTTTCAAGCTCCGGCAGATTGTTGTGCTTGTAGCGGTGCAGGTTTATGTTACGTTTCATCCCGGTTGTGAGGAATATCGCATCCATGATTGAGGCATGGTTGTATTTGTCGCTGATAATATGATCCCCCTTGTCAAGGAGGGCCGAGATCGCCCCGAGGTTGGTCTGGTACCCGGTGGTGTAGCAGAGTGCAGCCTCCCGGTCGACAAAATCGGCGAGTTCTGCCTCCAGCTGCTCGTGCAGGTCGAGGGTTCCGTTCATGAACCGGGAGCCTGAACAGCTGGTTCCGTACTGTTCGACTACGCTCTCGGCAGCCTCCTTCAGGCGCGGGTCGTTGGCGAGGCCGAGGTAGTTGTTTGATCCGGCCATCAGCATCTCCCGTCCGTCTATGTAGACCTTGGTTCCGCTGTTCCGCTGGATCGGCTTGAAAAAGGGGTACAGGCCGGCCTGTCGGGCCAGGTTTGCATCCTGGTAGGCGAAACATTTTTCCAGCAGGGGCTGGATTTCGTTATGTTCTTTTGTTTTGCTCATTCTCTTCTTCCTGCTTGTTGTTTGGCAGTCCTGTCTATGACTGCGTAGAGTACCCGGGGCAGCAGACGCTTGATGCAGTAGATCAGTTTCCCCTGCACTCCCGGTATGATGATGAATTTTTTACGCTCAAGCCCCGCAAACAGCGCTTCGGCAACCTGTTGGGGCTTGAGAATTCCTGCATTGCCGGAGATCGCTTTCGTCTCCGGCGGTTTGCTCAGGTTCTCCTGCTCAAGCTGCGGCGTATCGGTATCGGGCGGGCAGAGAACCGCCACCCGAATGCCGCGCAGCGTCATCTCGTTGCGGAGCGCCTCACTCATCCCGATGATGCCGAACTTGGTTGCAGCATAGGCGGTGTACCCGAACGTGCCGACAAGACCGGCCATCGATGACACATTGACGATAGTGCTGCCGCTTTTCAGGTGCGGAACAAGGGTTTTCAGTACATTCCATGTCCCGCGCAGATTCGTGTCGACTGTAGCATCAAACTTTTTGTCATCAATTTTTTCAAAATAGTTGGGGTAGGCGATACCGGCGCAGTTGATCAGCAGGTCCGGCGCGTCGGCTCCTGTACAGGCCTCTTCCAAGGCAGTAAGAGCAGACCTGTCAGCGATATCGAGGGATAGAGTCCTGACCGAAGCCCCCTCTGCTGCCTCCATGCTGAGCCGCTGAGCTGCCGTACTGAGTTTTTCAGAGTTTCTCGCTGCCAGCAGAACATCCGTTCCGCGGCGTACGAGATACGAAGCAGCGGCAAAACCGATGCCGCTCGAACCTCCGGTTATTACCGCACTGCGGTACTTTCGTCTGGTCACCTCCATTGCCCCCCATAAGCAAACAGAGTTTCCTGCAAAGAACGTATTCCCGCACTGCGCACTCAATTGTAACGGTACAGAGAAACGAAAACGTTCGACCGTTAGATCATACTTAATAATCAAACCGTGCACAAGGGGAAATTTTCCTGATGCGAACCGGTTGTTGGGTGTATGTACAGAACAGCCGCACCCATTATAGTATAATCAAATTCAGCAGTTACACGATAAAAAAAGTTCTTTGGAGCAGTGCTATGAGGTATCTGAGGCTGATGACGGTTCTCCTGTGCGCCGCCCTGCTGGCCGCAGTTTCCAGCGGATGCACACTCTCCCCCGGGGCAGTCTACTCGCTTCCCCCCGATTTCTCCGGCGAACTCTGGGAGGGGGATATCTATTTTCTCGAACATGAGCTTCCGAAGCTTCACGCCGATCCCAACGGAACGCTGTTCGGCAGTTCCTACCATGATGCGCTTGAAACCTTGAAGAGCGCCTGTACTGAGGCGGAAGATGCCCGGAGATGGGCCCTGATGCGCCGTTTCGTCGCTTCCCTCGGCGCTGCCCATACGGCGTACTCGGTTCCCATGACAAGAGCCTATCCTCTGAACCTGACCCTGCTCAGTGACGGAGTATTTGTTACCGCCGCATTAGGCGACAGTGAAAAGACGCTTGAACTGGTGCGAAGAGCTGTTTCGGGGGGAGGGTATGCACCTGCCGGGGTCAAGCTGGTCGGAATTGAGAAGAGGCCCCTCTTTGGCGAGCACAGGACCCTCTTTGAAGGCTATGAGGGAGAAACGGTGCTCGAACTGCTGAGCCCGTACCTCTCCCACGAAAACGAGGGGTATCTGAAGATGCTCCTCACCACAGCCCTGCTTGATCCGGATCTGCTGCACAGTACCGGGGTGACGAGCAGACTCAGTACGTGCAGCATGACTTTCCAATTTCCCGGGGGTGAGCTCAAGGAGCTTTCCTTCGATGCGGTGAGTCTTGAGGGATTCCGTGAGAAAAACTGGGCTGTCTACTACGCCGATACCTATCCTGCCTCGCGCGAAGGGCTGCCTGAGTACCTGCGGTACGCTGATGAGTACTACTGGGGTACGTTTTTTGCACAGGAGGGACTGCTCTACATCCTGTACAACCGATGCGCAAACAGCAAGGAGCAGAACTTTGCCGACTTTACCGCTGAGCTGATCGGTTCTCTAGATCTCTCCGCGGTCCGACGGACGGTGGTCGACCTGAGAAGCAACAGCGGGGGTGATTCCCGGGTGATAAGTCCGCTGAAAAGCCTGCTTGCCGATGAGCTGGAGGATGCGCAGCTGTATGTCATCACCGGACCGGCCACCTTCTCTTCAGGACTGATGAATGCTGTTGAGCTTTCACGGAAGTTCGGGGGTATCCTTACGGGAGCTCCCACAGGCGGGAGACCGAACCACTACGGTGAGGTGCAGAGAACCCGGCTGCCGAGCGGGAATACCATCACCTGGTCCAGAAAGTACTTCACGACTATACCCGGCTGCGAGGCGGACGCACTGTATCCTGACATACCGGTAGAAACAACGACGAATGAATTTTTCTCCCTGCAGGACCCGGTTCTGGACTATATAAAGAGTTTGTAGGAACCTCCGCAGTTCTCTTGAGCCTACTTCCCCGAATCCGGTCCGGTATGAGCTTTCTTGTGCCCTATACCTGTTTCACGCGTCGGGCAGGATTCTTTTTCTTGCATTCCTGCACAGCCCGTCGTACCATCAATTTGTACAGATAGTACAATAAAAATTGTATATAAGGCGGCAGGTTATGGATTTCAGAAGGGTACGCAAGCTGGCGGCTGTTGATGGAGGCTGTACGTCACGGAACAGAAGTTTCGGTTTTTCCCAGTCTGTGCTGATTATCGCAGCAGTACTGCTGCTCACCGTTCTCGGTGCCTGTGAGCTGTTTGTCGAGGACTCTCCGGAGTACCCGCAGATCACCGAAGTATCTGCCGGTGCTGATACCGTAACCGTCACCTTCTCCCAGCCGTTCACGCAGGTTTCCATGCCCAACACATTGGTGTTTGCGGCAGGGTCCTGCTCCTTCGATGTCCTGATCGACCCTGACAGTGCAGGTATGCAGCGCATCGGCCACTACGGCCTGCTCTCGGCAGATACCGACTCCCTTACCCTGGCGATGCTGACTGAAGGCGGACCTTCGGATGCAGAGCACGCGTTTGCCTTGTACACGGGTGAATTCCTCAATACTCCCACAGTGCTGGCAGAGAGTGAGCGCTTTACCTTCGCCCAGGCAGGTACTCCTACCACGGTTACGGTTATCATACAAGATCCGCAGGAGATCTATGCCTCCTTCCAGGAGGGCGGGAATCTGCTGACCGATGTCACTGCCTCTGAAACGGCGCTCTTCGATGCTTCCGGGGCTGCTGTTGCGTATTCTTTTGCCAAGGGCAGTGATGTTGATCCGCTCCTTCCCGACCATGAATTTCAGCTTACGCCGTCTGCAGGCAGCTCCTTTTCCGGTTCCTACACCCTGCGATTTGCCAGGAGCGGACTCATTCCGTCCTTCCTCACCTTCACCATTGACGAATAAGTGAACCGGTGGTGAGGACCGCGGTCAGTCAAGAAAGGCGAGGATGTGCGCGAGGGTGGTCTCGGGGCACTCCTCCTGCGGGACATGGCCGCACCGGGGTATGATGTGAAGTTCCGCATCGGGCAGCTGCTCGGCAAGCCGTATGCTCTGCTCCACGGGTATGATGGTATCGGCCTCTCCGTGGAGGATCAGTACCGGCACGGCAGTTATCGTGAGGCGGTCATCAAGCGGGGGGGCTCCGGGGGCCCGGGTGAACTCCCAGAGGGCCCGGTCCCAGTTGTGCGCCTGCAGCGGGAGGGCGTAGCGGGCGGCCAGCTCTTCGGGAACAGCTTCCGGGTTGTACCAGGCCTGGGCGAGCAGCTGGGCAGGATCTTCCCCGGCAAGCCGCCTGATCGTCCGCAGACCGAAGAACCGCGCTCCGGGCAGTCTCAGGAGAAACTTCACAAAAGGAGGGGGTCCGGAAGCGTAGACGGCCGGGTCGATGAGCACCAGGGCGCTTACCCGCTCCGGCGCTGCAAGGGCCGCCTCAAGCGCAAGCGTTCCTCCGGCTGAGTTTCCGACCAGCACCGCTTGTTCGATATCCATCGCATCAAGGAATCCGATAAGGCGGCTGCGGACCGCCTCAGCAGAGTAGGGTGAGGTTTTCCAGGTATACTCCGGGGGCAGGGGGCGCTCGGAGAGACCGAAGGCAATCCGGTCGTAGGCGTAGACGGGGCGGTGTTCGGAGAGTTCCTCGATTACGTAGTCCCAGGAGTGCAGATTAGAGAGAAAGCCGTGCAGAAGAACCAGCGGAGTTCCCGGCAGGTGCTCTCCCGCAGCTGTGTAACGGATGCTGATCCCGTCGATATCGACGTAACGGCTTTCCGGTCCTGCCAGCTCCCGCGCATCCTTCAGGTCCTTCATATCAGGTGCAGTCGCGCAGCTCCCTGACAGAAGGAGCGCTGCAGAAAGCAGTATTGCGCCTGCTGCGCGTTTCCCTCGAACCATACCCCCTCCTCAGCAGCTGCTCTTCTTCACGTATCGGAAGGGGTGAGCAGCTCCTGCGCTGTTTCAAGAATGGTCCTGACCGATATCGGCTTAGTCAGGACAGCGATGCCGGTTCTCCCGGTGAAGAATTCATCCGTGCCGGTGTTGATTGTACTTCCGCTGCAGAAGATGGCAGGCAGTTCCCCGAAGCGGCTGCAGGCTTCCTGGTAGACCTCTTTTCCGTCTGCTCCCGGCAGCCCGAGATCGAGCAGGAGCAGATCCGGGGGACTTTCCATCCTCTTAAGCAGCCGTATCGCCTCATCACCGTCACCGGCGAGGTGAAGCGTGTGACCGGCCCGGCCTAACTGGATCTCGTACAGACGCTGGATGATTTTTTCGTCCTCAGCAATAAAAATAATCACAATCACTCCATATTCCGCGCGAGGCGGCTGATCTTCAGAAAGTATAACTGAGGAGGATGAAAAAATACACACGTTACAGGGGAAAAAAACAACCTCAGACTATATCTGTACAATCCTGCGGTTGCATCACCCTGATAATCGCCTATACTTACTGGTATCAGCCGGAAAACGGAGGTTATGCCTATGAAAAAAGCGGTGAAGCGTACCTGCCTGATGCTCATGTTCCTTCTGACGGCAGCTGCTGCCGCAGGGGAGAATCCTGATACCTCTGTCTATATCAAGGGACTCGAGAGTTTTGCAGCCGACGATTTTGATCTGGCCAAGAGCCGATTTGAACAGCTGCTGGAGTCCTACCCGGAGTC
>CAYSRK010000318.1:0-6378 GCA_964433385.1 uncultured Spirochaetales bacterium | reverse complement strand
CGGCAGCAGCTGCACCGAGAGCAGGATGAAGAGAATGATGCTCTTTCTTTTAATCCGGAAGCAGCCGATGACGTAGCCGCCCATGGCGGCGATCACCATTCCCAGCAGGGAGGAGATGGTGATCGTGATCACCGAGTTGCTCAAGGCCAGCCGGAAATTCTGGTTGGCGAAGAGCTGCCGGTAGAAATCGAGGTTGAAGGTTTTAACCGCCACCTTCGGCGGAACGGACATGAGGTAGTCGCTTCTCTGGAAACTGGTGATCAGGATCCAGGCGAACGGGAGGAGGATAAAGAGAACCAGCACGAGGATGCACAGGTAGAGGAGCACCCGCCCCGCGATGTAGCTGGTTCGGTAGCTCAGTACTCTATTCATCTTTGCTGCCTCCCAGAACTTTGTAGTAGACGAGGGCGAGGGCTACGATGACGATTGTCATGACGTAGGAACCGGCCGCACCGAGCCCGATGTTCAGGTAGTCGAAGGCTACCCGGTAGATGTAGTAGTAGGTCACCATCGTCAGATCCCCCGGTCCTCCCTGGGTGAGCACGGCGATCATGTCAAAGACCTTGATTGCCGCCGTTGTCTGAAGGATCAGGACAACGATCAGTGTGTACTTGAGCTGAGGCAGGGTAATGGAGGTGAACCGCCTGACCGCGCTCGCCCCGTCCATCTTGGCCGCCTCATAGTAGTCCTTCGGGATCGTCTGCAGGGCGGCAAGGACAAGCAGCGCGACGAACGGCATGTTCTTCCAGGCGTTGGCGAGCGATATGAAGAGGATGCCGATAAACGGGGAGGTTCCGAACCAGAACTGGTACTGGTCGATTATTCCCAGCCTCAGGAGGATTGCGTTGAGAATTCCGTAGTTGCCGTCGAAGATCCACTTCCAGATAAGGCCGTTTACCACCTTTGGAATAGCCCACGGGATCAGGAGACAGGTGATGACGAAGTTCTTCCCCTTGAAGTCCATATTCAGCAGCAGGGCTGCGAAGAAACCGGTTACCGTCGTAGCTGCAAGGTAGGTAACACTGTAGTAGGCGGTTTTCCAGAGGCTGGAGAGGAATATACTGTTGCGGAAAATCTCCACATAGTTGCCCAAGCCGATGAATTCCGGGTCAGGAGACCGGGAGATAATCAGCTTGCTGAAGCTCAAATATACCGAGTATACCACAGGGAAGAGAATCAGCCCCGCAAGGAGGATAATGGTAGGGGAGAGCATAATCAGCGCAAAGCGGTGCTCCCTCCTCTTCATGGTTGCTAAATTGTTCTGCACGCTTGTACTCCCTCCATCAGGAATGCCGCCTTCGCTGCAGACGAAAGGAAAGGAAAGGCAGATACCGCAGCCTCAGGCGAAGAGGAGAGTGAACCTGCCTGTCCCTTCTGCCCGTATCGGCTTACAGTATACCACCGATACGGGAATTCCGCCTCCTACAGTTCGTCGATATAGACCGCCTCTTTGCGCTTGATGGAGAGCTGGATAGCGTTGCTCACCTTGACGATGCGCAGTCCGTTCTCGGCGGTCGACTTCGGCTTCGTATTGGTCTTTACCGACTCGACTATGTGGGCGAGGGCCATCACCACCCCGCCGTGGATCTTCCCGTCAATCTCCAGGCTCATCGAGAGTTTGGGGAAGGCGTAGCCGTCGTTAGTGGAGACCTTGAGCCCCTCGTGGATCCGGTCGACATGAATCGAACCCTTCTGCCCGATCACCTCGATGAATGAATCGGTAGTCGTGGGCATGGTGTTCGGAAGAATCCAGCACGACTCAAAGGTGCCGATCGCCCCGTTCTTGAAGCGGACAAGAGCCTGGATGGCGTCCTCGGTATCGATTCCCCGCGCCGCAAGCACATCCTTGACGCCGAGGGCGTAGACCGATTCGATATCGGTATCAAGCCACCAGAGCACAAGGTCGATATCATGGGTGGAGAGGTAGCTTGCCGATGAGGTCTTCGCAGTCCAGTTCATCATCTCCGTCGCGGCCCAGATCTTATCGTCCTTGCGCGCATAGACCATTACCGGTCCGCCGATCGCTCCGGTGCGGATCAGGCGCTCAGTCTCAGCGTAGGGAGCGGCCCAGCGGTGGGTGTAGTTCACCATGACGAAGCAGCCGGTATCCTGTGAGACCTTGACAATCTCCTCGGCATCCTTGATCGTTGTTGCCATCGGTTTCTCGACCAGAACATGCTTGCCCGCCTTGAGGGCTGCAAGGACCGGTTCCTTATGCAGGAAATCGGGGGTGGCGACGTGCAGCACATCGAGCTCGGGAATCTCGAGCAGCTTGCGATAGTCGGTTACCGAACGGGTCCCCGGATAGGCGGAGGCAAGCGAATCAGCCTTTGTCCCGTCAACATCCGCAATACCGAGCAGCCGGGCATCCTTCATCTCGTTGTAGATTCGCGCATGCCGGGTTCCCATGAGCCCCGCACCGACAATCCCAATGTTCACCACATCTTTCATACCATTACTCTCCTTGCCGCCGAGCGGTCCTGTCCTGAAAAAATTCTATTCATGCATCCGCAGGGAACTGCCCCAGCGGGGTATCCCTCACGGTTTCAAACCAGGCAATTATGTTTTCCGTCGGCACATCGGGCCCGATCATATTGGAAGGCCGCAGCACCAGCCCCCCGTTGTACCCGCACTGCTCGATCAGGCGAAGCACCTCATCGCGGCAGTCCTGCACGGTGCCGAAGGGCAGCACCTGCTGCAGGCTCCCGCACCCGTGGAGCACCATCCGGTCCCCGTACTCGCGCTTGACCGCGGCAAGGTCCATGCACTCCGGCTGCATCGAGTCGATAACCGTGAACCCGATTTCAATAAGGTCCCCGAGCACCTCAGTCAGGTCCCCGTCGCTGTGGAAGAAGACGGAGACATCGGGATTGATCGCCTTGCTGTCGTCAATAAGCTGTTTGAGAACCGGCTTGTCAAAAACCCTCCAGCGCTCTGCACCCACGAGAATCCTGTCCTGCATCGCGATATCACCCTCGATGGCGATCATGTCGACCCCAGCCCGGGTGTAGGCCTGCAGCATCTCGGTATAGAAGCGGTAGATCTTCTCATAGAGCTTTTCAACAAATTCGGGTTCCAGGATATAGTCCGAGAGAAGGTTTTCCATTCCCCGCAGATACCACGCCGTCTTGTAGGGATTGGGGATATAGGCCCGCACGAACAGATCCTGCTCCTTGAGCCGGACAATCCGCTCGGACAGCTCCCGCTCTCCCTCAATCTGCTCTTTGACCGGGAAGCGGTACCCGGAAAACCGGCTCTCATCGCAGAGCGGGCCCGAGATATGCTGCACATACCTCCAGTCCCGTCCTACCCTCCTGATAACCCCCCACTGATCCTCAAAGGTCCGTTCATCGTGGAAGATGAACCGGTTCCCTGCATAGGGAAGATCACCTTCGAGCAGGCGGTTTGTCCGCGAATCAAACTCCTCATCCCGTATCTTCAGGCTGACATCTTCGTAGAGCCGGGCTCCGAGCAGGTCAAGGACCGCATCAAAGTCAGCTGCGCCGAAGCGGCGCATCAAGGCCCGCTGCACCTCGCCCCGGGCATACATGGTCGAGGGGATTCTGTCGGGGACTTCATGGTTCAGCGTGATGCGCATACGTTCGCGGTTCGTCATCTCAGATAGCCTCCCAGCGGTATTTCGGGCAACAGGCAGAAGGTGTGCGGCTTTGGCATTTCATATAATAACATTGGAAGTTAATAAATGCCAGAGTTGTATGATGAATACATTGTACAATAAAATATTCACCTGTCAAGGAACATCTTTTCCTACTTTCCTACCACCGATAGCCCCGCTGATTGGTAAGCCCCCGGTCAGCAGCAGGCGCGCACGCACGATCCTCCGTTCCGCAGAGACGCCCGTCCCTGATCCAGGAGAGATCACTTCCGTAAAGCTCAGCCAGAAGCAGCTCCTCGAGCCTCCGCCGCTCTCCCTGCAGGGCGGAGTCCTGCAGACGGTCTTCGGTCTCCCCCGGGTCGTGGACCAGGTCGAAGAGCTGGAACCGGTTTCCGCAGGGGTAGTAGATCAGCTTATAGCGGCTGTCGCGCACCATCCGAACCGCATGTTCGTCCTCGTAGTGCTCGCTGCAGATATGGCTGCGTCTCTGCCTGCCGAGCAGCGAGATTCCCTCGACGCTGACCGGAACCGGGATTCTGCAGAGATCAAGCAGGGTGGGCATGAGGTCCTGCAGGAGTATGAGCCGGTCATCGGGAGCGCCGGCCTCCAGGCGTTTTTCTCCCGGCAGGGCGGAGATGATGAATGGGACGTTGGCAGCCATCTCGAACAGCGGCGGCTTCGCCCAGAGGCCGTGCTCTCCGAGCATGTCGCCGTGGTCGCTTATAAAGGCGATAATCGTCTCATCGAGCAGCCCCTCCTCTCTGAGCGTGCCGATCAGCAGGCGGATCTGGCGGTCGATGAAGGTGCACTGGGCATAGAACCCGGCGCGGGCGAGGCGGATCTCACGCGCGGAGGGCGGCCCGAATCGCCGATACTTGTGGGCCTTGAGCGCATAGGGGAGTGAGGAGAAATCCTCTGCCCAGGAACCGACAGACGGATCATCGATAATGCTTTCGGGGTACAGAGCGAGGCAGTCGCGCGGCGGGGTGATCGGCGGGTGGGGAGCCGGGTAGGAGCAGTGCCAGAAGGCCGGTCTCTCCGGGTCGCGGCGCACGATCTGACGGCACATCTGCCGGGTGATCCAGGCGGTGGGGTGGAGCTCATCAGGCAGGTGCCATGGGCTGACGCTGTACTCGTTGTTGGACATGCAGTGGCCGAACTCGCGGCCGTGGTACCCCGCATCCGAAAGGGCGATTTCGTAATCGTCCCGGGTGAGTCCCTCCTTGTGCCGTCCCTCTTCACAGATAAGCGCATCATCGAAACCGATGCGGCTGCGCTGAGGAAAGAGGTGAAGCTTCCCGACGGAAAAGGTCTGGTAGCCGGCGTGCCGGAAGGCCTGGGGCAGGGTAGTGAGCTTCGGGTCCATCCGCAGCTCCTCATTGAAGATCCTGTCCCCGTGGGTCCGGGCCGAGGTGCCGGTCATGATCTCCCTCCGGGCCGGGATGCAGGTCGGGGTCCCCGAGTAGGCGCGGGTGAAGCGGACCCCGCTTGCCGCGAGGGTATCGAGCGTCGGCGTCATGATGACCGGGTGGCCGGCGCAGCCGAGCAGCCGGCCCGGCCAGTGGTCCGTACATATTAATAACACGTTGGGTTTCTTCATATCACACACTCTCCTCTGCCTGTTTCTGCAGGCTCCCTGTAGGATCAGAAGGTGCTATATGTATGTTAAGCAATTAATAACGCGTTTCTTATGACCAGCATCCGCTGCAGGGCAACCGGCTGTTCAAGGGAGCCCCTTTTCGCCTTGACAAGCAAAAAATCTGATGTATAATTGACTTATCATACAGGCTGATTCCTACAATTAGATATTGTAAGGCATTTTGTTCGAGCTGTACACCGAAAATACTGAGACTGCGTGCACGTTCGAATATCTTTTTAACAGTATACAAAACAAGAATTTGTTTGGATCGTGCTATCATCGTAAGCGTAGGGGGAGAGAGTTTTTGGAAATAATTAATAACATAGTATGTTTATTCCAGAATGCAGAAACAGGTGTGATGATAAATGCAGGGTATTGAAAACATAAGGAGGTGAGTAATTCAGTGAACGGTGCCGGCAGGCCGCAGGTGCGGTGTGTACCGGCAGAACGTACCGAACGATTACGGATGAAAAGGAAGGAGTATAGGAGTATGAAAAGAGAGATGTTTGCAGTGATGGTTGTACTGCTCTTCAGCGCCGCGCTGCTCTTCAGCGCTCCGGCTGCCGAGCAGGGGGGGGAAGATCTTGCCGGGACTGAGATCGTGGTTCTCTCCTGGGACACCGGGAATCCGGAAAGTTCCATTGTAGGCTACCACATCGATGATTTTACCGAGGAGACCGGCATTATCGTGAACCATACCTCAATGGGGTTCGGTGACCTGCACACGAGGATGGCTACGCTGTTTGCCTCAAAGAGCAAGGCAGTCGATGTCTTTGCGGTATGGAAGGGATCCATCCACCGGTTTGCCGCTCCCGGGTATGTGCATGACATAACCGATGAGCTCGGCGCGGGGTATGCCGACAACCTGACGGCGGCTATCGAGAGCTTCAAGTACAACGGACGCATCTACGGGCTGCCCTATATGCAGAGCTTCAAGATGTTCTACTACAACAAGGATCTCTTCGCCAAGGCGGGACTTGATCCGGAAAGCCCCCCTGAGACCTGGGATGAGCTGGTCAGCATGTCCAAGGCGACGACCATGGATACGAACAAAGATGGTAAAGTGGATACCTGGGGACTGCTTCCTGCTGGAATCGGCGATGCCGATAACTCTGTCCAGGAT
>CAYSRK010000317.1:0-3348 GCA_964433385.1 uncultured Spirochaetales bacterium | reverse complement strand
ATGTACTACGGGTATCGGCTTCTCAGAGATGAAGGCCTTGACATTCTCGGCAATCCTGGCGATCAGCCGGCCTCTTGCTGCCCGGGTTACCCAGGCTATGTGGGGGGTAATGTAGCAGTTCGGAGCGCCGAGCAGCGGATTGTCAGCTGAAGGCGGTTCGCATGTGAGGACATCGAGCCCGGCTCCTGCGAGGGCGCCTTGAGAAAGGGCTTCGGCAAGGTCCTCCTCAACGATCAGGCCCCCGCGGGCGGTGTTTACCAGATAGGCCGAGGGTTTCATCAGGGAGAGGCTTCTGCTGTTGATCATGCCGGCAGTCTCCTTGGTCAGGGGGACATGCAGGGAGATGATATCGGAGCGGCGCAGCAGATCATCAAGCCCGGTCCAGGAGAAGGAGCCGGGAAGGGGAGCTGCTGAACGGGTTCGCGACCAGGCCAGAATATGCATGCCCAGGCAGGAGGCGATTTCTGCCGTTCTGCGGCCGATACTCCCGAAACCGACTATGCCGAGGGTCAGTCCCGAAAGCTCAGTCTGTACCGGGGGGATCTCCCCGCGGGAGGGGGCTGCATCCCAGTTGCCCTGTGAGACGCTTGCGCTGTAGTCGCCGATGCGGCGGGCGAGGGTGAACATGTGGGGAACAGCCATCTGGGCGACCGCCTCGGTTCCGTAGCCTGGCACGTTGCAGACCGGAATGTTACGCAGATAAGCTGCCCGGCTGTCCACATGGTCATAGCCGGTAGCCATAACCATGATGCAGCGCAGCTGCGGCAGCTGCGCAATCATCTCCTGTGTCAGGGGAGCGCTTTCTGTCAGAATGATATGAGCAGAAGCTGCCCGCTCCACCGTTTCGCCCGGTTCTGTACGGGGGTAGACGGTCAGATCGCCGGCTTCTGAGAGCGGCTCCCAGCTCAGATCTCCCGGATTGACCCCTGCTCCGTCGAGCACCACTATCTTCACCATCTTTGCCTTACCCCTATGAGCGCAAGCGCCGGCGCGCAGACGAATGCGAGTCCGGTTCAATAGGATGTCGGCGGATAAACCAGGAGGTCCTTCAGGTACGGTTTCTTTACCATTTCCCTGGCCAGTGCTGCCTTGCGGGCTTTGTTCTCATACCGGGGACTCTGAAAGCTGTAGGTAAAACTGGTATGCACGTCATAGGTGCCGTTGACGAGGGCGTGGGTGTCCTCGGTCATGACCAGCTCCTCATCGGTGGGGATGACGAACACCCTGACCGGCGAGTTCTTCGCTGAAATCTCAAGCTCTGCGCTGCGGCAGGCTGCCTTCTCATTCTTATCCTCATCAAGGATGATCCCGATGTTCTCCAGGCCGCTGAGCGCCTTGAGCCTGATGTGGGAGGCCATTTCACCGACTCCGGCAGTCATTACGATCGCATCCACCTGCCCGAGGGCCGCAGCGTAAGCACCGATATATTTCTTCAGGCGGTAGCACTCCATGTCGACGGCCAGCTGGCTGATCTCATCCCCTTCTTCAGCTTTTTTCCGGATATCACGGCGGTCGGTCATCGTTCCGGTGATGCCGAGCAGACCGCTTTTCTTATTCAGCTCAGTGTCCATCTCCTTAGCCGTCATACCGGTCTGGTCGATCATGAACGGGATAATTGCAGGATCCATATCACCCGAGCGGGTCCCCATGATCAGCCCCTCAAGCGGGGTGAATCCCATGGAGGTGTCGATGCAGACACCGTTTTCCACAGCGCATATTGATGCCCCGTTACCGATATGGGCGATGATCAGATTGGTCTCCATCGGGTCACGGCCGAGCAGGGCGGCTGCCCGCTTCGCCGTATAGATGTAGCTGGTTCCGTGAAAGCCGTAGCGGCGGACATTATGCTTCCGGTACCAGGCCATAGGCACGGCATAGAGAAAGGCCTTTCTTGGCATGGTCTGGTGCCAAGCGGTATCCATAATCGCGCAGTGAACGATATCGGGCAGCACTTCCCGCGCTGCCTTGACTCCCAGTATATTGGCCGGCATGTGCAGGGGGGCGAGGTGGACGAGCGACTCAAACGTGGCCAGGGCCTCATCATCAATGATGACCGATTTCTTGAAGACTTCCGCTCCGTGGACAACCCGGTGGCCGACTGCCCGTATCTCCGAGATGCTCTCAAGCACCCCGTGCTCCTTGTCAGCCACGAGGGAGAGAATAAGTTCAATCGCCTCCCTGTGGGTGGGGCAGGAGAAGTTTTTCACGATCTCCTCCCCGTTATAGGAGTGTTCTATCGATGAGATTTCCTGTCCTATCCGTTCCACCACTCCGACTGCCAGCACATCGCGGTTGTCCCAGTCGTAGACCTGGTATTTGACTGAAGAGCTCCCGCAGTTGAGCGTCATGATCACCATGCTGCATACCTCCGCATAAGTTTCGCTAGTATGTCCCGCAGAAAGCCCCGCGGGGCCGTCGGCAGGTCAGGATCAGTTTCCGGTGATTCGCTAATTAAGCAGAATATCAGACAAAGGGAAACCGCATAAAAAAAACACTGCTGTCCGTGTCCTGTAGGATATTGTTGCACGATAGCTAAAAAAATTCAACAAAGCACGAAGAAGGTGAAGGGTAATTGCCCGATTTTCAGTCTATCAGGTATGAGACTCCCTACCCTTGCTTTGTTTGCTGTCACCGCTGGTCTTTCTCTGTTTCCTGCGCTGCCGGCTGAAACGTCCAAGGATGTTTCAGCCGAGTACAGGATAAGCCTGAACCTCATCGCTGCTGATATGGAGCGAGAGTCCTCAGCAGTGACGGCGGCTGAGGTTACCCTCGGCCGCTGGCGAATTGCCATGCAGAGCGGCACACGGTCTGTCGGCAGGCTGAATCTGCTGGTGCACTACCGCGGCGAACGCCTGAACACCGGAATTGGAAGAACCGCCTATTCGGGACTTCTTCGTTTTGCTGAGAATCCGTTTGCTGCTTCAGCTGCTGCCCATATCATGAGGAGGGGAGGCATCAGCCTCACCTCCTACCCGTTTGAGGCGGGTTACTCCTCATCCCGGGGGGCCGGGGTCTATCTTGCGGCGGAACTGCCGGGCGAAGGCATGGAGTTTCTCCTCAGCGTAGCCGGCCCGTCTCTGCTGCAGGAGCCGGGATACCAGGGAAACGTGCTGCTGCAGGGCCCGACGGGCGGCGGAGAAGGGGAACGGTTCCAGTTCCTTGCATCTGTTAACGGCAGAGAGGAAGGGGAGGCGGGGCAGGGGTACTATCTTTCCGGGGTGTACGGCAGGGTGACTGCGGTTCAGGGGGTCCGCATCGGGGGAGCATGCAGCATTGAGAAGGGGGGATACGGAGCCGGCTTTATGGCGGTCCTCGCCCTTGACCGCGTGCACCGGGGAGGAGCGGCTG
>CAYSRK010000316.1:0-2003 GCA_964433385.1 uncultured Spirochaetales bacterium | reverse complement strand
TTCAAGCTGCTCGATGACCATGACCGTCGTCTGAGGATCCACCGGCTTCCCGTCCGGGGTCCTCCGATTGACCCCGATCCCCTCAACCGGACCGGAGGTGAATCCGACCCGGGAAACCCTTCTGTCAAGCCACGCCGCGTAGACCGCCCCGGCTATCGCATCGACGAGAGTATTCCAATAGTGTTTCGGCGCCGTTCCCTGTCCACCGTAGTTGTCATCAAGGGAGGGACCCGAATGGGTATGACTTGAACTGAGCATCACCGCCTCCTGCGGGATACCGGTCATGGCGCTGACTTTTGCCCGTATCTCACGGACCATTGCGTTGGGGAAGCTCACCAGGTCGGCTGTGACGACGGCAACTGTTTCGCCTGCCTCGATAACGAGAGCCTTAGCCTTCAGCGGGTCATGGATCCCCTTTGATTTCTCTTTTCTCGCAGCAAATCCGGCCAGGGGATACCCCGCTGCCGGTGTGATATCAGCTGAAGCTGTTCCGCATAGTATCATGGCATCTACCTCCGATAGGGCAGGATCCGTGCCTGCCCGGCAACCTCATTTCTCCCAGGCCAGGGAGTAGTCCCTCATCGATGCGGGAGGGTGTCCGCCCGGTCCGTAGCCCGCTGCCGCGGAAACCTGCGCGAGGGGAACAAAGGAAGATGCCAGTCCCCCGGGTCGTACGGAATATTCAAGAAAGCCGAGGGTCGGGTCGCTGTCGCTCCAGCGGTCCTCGAACTGGGCAAAGCATGTTGCAGGCGCGTAGGAGAAGGTAATCCCGGCATGCACCGCAGTATGGCGGCAGTGGATATGGCCGCTTATAACAGTGGTGCATCCGACCCGCTGCATCTGCTTGAGCAGCAGGTCCCGGTGGGGATGGTCGACGCAGAAGTACCAGTCGTAGTACTGATCTTCGCGCGTGACTGAAAAATTGGGCTCATCGAAGCTGTCCATGAACAGGGCGTAGTGCATGAGCCAGACGGTGTGCCGCCCGGGAGGGGAAGGCTCGAGGCGCTCGAGCCAGCGGACCATCTCCCGCTCCCGCGTGAGACCGGAACCGAGGAGCATGTCGCAGAGGCCGATGATGCGCACAGAATCGTACTCAGCCTCCCACCAGAGAGGGCCGAAGACCTCCTCAAACTGCCCCGCAGCCTCATCGGTAATGCCCAGCTCCGTGTCGTTGCGCCCGGGAATCGGGCCCGATACGGCAGTATGCTTGTTGCCGACATCCATGTTTCCGGCTATCACATGGACGGGAAAGGGGAGCTGATCGAACTCACGCCTGATCTGCTCCAGCTCGTACCGATGGATATACCCGTCGCGGGTAAGGTCGCCCCCGACGAGGAGAAACTGCGGCTCCCGGGCAAGAATCTGCTCCCGGGCGCACTCCCAGTTCTCGTTCCACGCCGGGGCATACCGGAACGATTTCGGAGAACCAACCTGGATATCGGCGACGTGGATGAAGCTCAACGGCTGTGCCATTCGCACCTCCCTCTGAAGTGTTGTGCTCTTGCGGGCAGGAGTTATCCCTTGATGGCCCCTGCGGTGAGACCTGAGACAAGCTGCTTTTTGAAGATAAGCGCGATAATCGTCGTCGGAATTGCCGAGAGAATCGCCACCGCGGCAGCCCCGCCGTAGTTCGTATCGTAGAGACCGCCGAAGGAGGCGGCGTAGACGGTCAGCATGCTCCTCCTGAAGACCGTGACGATCAGGGGAATCAGCAGATCGTTCCACCCGTTGATGAAGGTGAACAGCCCGACTGAAATAATCCCCGGCCGTGCGAGCGGAAGGGCTACCGAGAAGAAGACCCGCAGCTGCGAACTGCCGTCAATCTTGGCCGCCTCAAAAAGATCGTAGGGGATTGCAAAGAAGAAGCCCCGCAGGATCCAGATGCCTACCGGCACCTGGAAAGCGAGATAGACGACGATCAGACCCATGAACGTATCCACCAGCTGATACGTGCTGAGGATCATGAAGAGCGGGATCAGCAGCACCATTGCCGGCAGCAGCTG
>CAYSRK010000315.1:0-7960 GCA_964433385.1 uncultured Spirochaetales bacterium | reverse complement strand
CCTCGGGCAGGAGCTGCTTCTTGCGCGAGAGGATGTGGGGAAGCAGGTAGAACCCCTCTTCGCTCTGCTCGTAAATAAAGTGCTGTTCGAGCAGCAGGTTGCCGCTGGTTATCAGGATACTGTCCTGCTTGACCACATCGGTTATCAGGAGCATGGTCCACAGCAGCCGCTTTTCGGCGGCTACGGCAGCGAGAGCCTGCTGAAACCGTCCGGTGAGCTGGGGAATGTCCTCGAGGGTCGACACCTCGACCTGCCCGATACCGAGCTTGATGCCTTCGTGCTCGTACTCCTTGAAGTCGGACAGAATTACCTCTTTCGGATCCCGTTTCTTCAGCAGGGTCAGCTGAGCGAACAGCTCACGGGTGTAGATTTCCGGGTTTATACCGGTCGCTCCGCAGAGGTAGCGCAGGGCACTGCGGTCCTCCTCGGTAGTAGTCGGCGATTTGAGGTTCACGGTATCGGAAATAATGCCTGAGAGCAGCAGCAGAGCAATATCCTGCGGGATCGGTACGTCCTCATGCTTGAAGTGCTGGTAAACGATCGTACTGGTACTGCCCACCGGTTTGGCCGATATGTAGATCGGGTAGCGTGTTTTACCGGCGGCAAAACGATGGTGATCGATGATCTCGAGGATATCGGCCTCCTCGCTCCCCTTTACGCTCTGAGCGGTCTCGTTGTGGTCGACGAGGATCAGCTTCTTCCGCGGACGCTCAATGAACGAGCGGCGGGGGACGGTGCCGATGAACGTATTGCCGCGGAATATCGGAAGACCGCGGAGCTCTGAGCGGTTGAGCATCACTTTTGCCGAATCGAAGAGAGTACCGGCATCGACCTTCGGCACATCTTCCGCCATGATCGTCTTTACCGGCGAACTGAGCCGCAGCAGACGGATTGACTCGGCGGTGTCGATATCCGAAATGAATATCGTGCCCGTATACCGCTCCACATCCATCGCCGGATCCTCCCCCTCTGCGAGCCCGGTTATAATGACCGCCGGCAGCTGGTTCTCCACGGCAAACTCCAGGATGGCTTTACGGTTGCCGACGACAAGCAGCGGAAGCCGTGACAGCTGCTTCAGCCGCTCGACGCTCACCCTGTAGGGCATCGACCCTGACATGATCGGAGCAGTAAAACGGGTCTCACTGCCTTTCTTGAATATCCGGCCGGGAATAACCTTGGCAAAGTTTTCCGTGAAGAACTCATAGACCGGACGCTGCTCGCTCTGCTGGTGCAGCATGAATCGGGTGATTTCGTTCGTGCTGACGATCCCGCGGTAGCTGCTGCTCCGGTCGACAACGGTAACCATGCTGATATTCCGCTCAAGCAGCATCCTGACAGCCTCGAGGATGGTTTCATTCTCGTCAAGGGTATAGGTGTTGGGAAGCACAATGTCTTCAACGAGCGGAAGCAGTTCCTTGTAGAGATCCGGCGGATCGATTCCGGCCCGCTTGAAGGCCTCAATCGTCTGATCGTTCAGAGCCCCGCATCTGATGGGAATATAGGTGTTTCCCGGGTCCACACTGTTTTTGAACCAGCTGTAGCAGTAGGATGCAACCGTGCAGTCCATATCAGGGTTCTGGTGACCAGTTACAAATATTGTGTTCACGGAAAGCTCCTTAGTTGCCCCGGCCCTGGCAGAAGGGAGGCCAGCCGCGCAGGTGCTGCTCTTGCTCTATCATAGATCAAACAGCAGTTCAGATGCAACAGAAAACCACTTGACAACCGCCGGCCTGATGCGTATACATGATCCGGAAAAAAGAACCCGCGGCGGAAGGGGAGAGTACTCCCGATCGCTGCAGCAGCAGGAGGCTCCGGGTGGGAAAGCAGCATGCCAGGCGGATCATCGTCCCCCGCACTATCTATCTCGAAACCTCCGACTGGACCGCCTCACCCTGCTATGGGTGCGGAACGTACTGCTGCTCCCATCTGCCGCTGTGTGATCTCAGCATAGAGACCCGCACCGACCTCATGAAAGCTGCGGATCTGTGCCGCTTTGAAGGAATGGTCCCCGTGCTGAAACAGGACGGACAGTGGCGTCTCTTCTATCATGCCGACTGCAGATACCTCCACCGGCCTACAGCCAAGTGCATCATCCATAATACTCCGCAGCAGTCCCATATCTGCCGGGACTATCCCGCAGCCCGATGCTGGTACCGTAAAGCATTCGAGACTCCCGAAACGGACCATCTTCTGCGTTTCAACCGTGCCAGGCTGGAACGTCTGACAGCACTCTGCGATTTCGATGAGAGGGGAGCGATCGTATCCGTGCCTGAATGGGACCGCCTCAAACAGGAGCTGGCCTCCATCCCCTACGATTCCGCGCCCGCTTCCCGAAGGAGGATGGAGACAGCCGCCGACAGCGCCCATCCTTCCCGGCAGCCGCAGCTGCTCCTCTTTCCCCCGGGAAAACCTGAACGGGCACAACATTTCGACCTGCTGCGCTTCAGGCTCGGCTTCCCCGGAGCGCTCATGCTCAAGTCATTCAGCCTGTGGTGCTTCGCTCTCCCCGCACTGGCAGTCGGCGGTACTTCCCCCGCAGAGACAAGGATACTGCTCAAACGCCTCGAGAGCGGAGTCTATGACGCCATCATTGACGGGATAACCGAACATGAGCGGTATATGCTCACCACCGGCAGCTTCAGCCGTATCCGCAGCATTGATGGGCTGGACAGGGAACCGGAAACGGATGCCGACTACAGGCAGAGCAAGGCGGAAAACCTCTGAGAGCAGACTTCGTACAGTTACAGAGCCCGGGTTTTTGTCAGCTGAAGACGGGTGAGCCAGGCCAGAAAGCTCTGAATCTTGCTGTCCCAGTAGTCCCACGTATGGCCGAACCCCTCATCCTCTTCATAGAGAAGCGGTACCCCGCCCGCAAGGGATGCATCCCGGAATGTGCGGTTGATGTCAATGAAGGGATCCTCCGTACCGCAGCACTGGTAGAGCTGGGGAAGGTCGGTCTGTCCGCGCAGTTTCTCGGCAGCCAGCCAGGGCAGATCGTTTATGCTTTCCCTGACGGTTTCAGGACTGCCGAAGATCCGCCGGAACTCGTCTCTGTTCCCCCGCTGCATTCCCAGCCGGCCGAGGATATCCACAGCACCGGAAAAACTCCCGGCGGCATAGACTGACTGGGGCAGGTTGAGGGCAAGCTTGAAGGCACCGAAGCCGCCCATTGAGAGTCCCGCGACAGCATTGTCCGATCTCTCTGCAGAGAGCGGAAAAAAGCTGCGGGCCTTTTTCGGCAGTTCCCGGCTGATGAACTGCCAGTAGGCGCCTCCTTCAACCATGTCGTTGAAGTAGCTTCGCTGGGCATCGGGCATAACCACGGCAATGCCGTATTCTTCAGCGTAGCGTTCGATCGAGGTGTTCCGCAGCCATGAGTGCTCATCGTCTGAGAGACCGTGATAAAGCCACAGAACCGGATAGCGTCCCTGCTCCGCCAGTTTTCTGCTCCTCAGGACCGCAGCCCCTTTTTCAGGGAGGATCACGTTCATTGCGGTCTGGATACGAAGCGTTTTAGAAAAAAAATGACACTGGATCAGAGCCATGCCGTCCTCCTCGCAGGTGAAACTACTGTACAACATACTGCCGGGCAGCGGTTCCGGTCAAATCCGCCCCGGCAGATCAGCAGCCTCACCCTTTCCTTCCCGATTTCCTGCGTACGGAATGGTCGGCCGGTTTGGCGATATGGATGCTTTTAAGCAGATGCAGAAACGAGGAGAAGTGGAGGAATCCTTTACGGGGATAACCGCCGCTGCGGTAGGTGCTGATAACCTCCCGGTAGATAGTTTCCCACCGGTCTATCACGTTATCGATCAGGTGGGGGGCGACGAGCCGCATGGTTTCCGCGCTCATCCGCCTGCGTGCTTCTCCATCGCGCAGAAGTGCGGACGCAGCGTCAGCCATGGCCTGCAGATCGTCCTCAGGTATTACCCTTCCGTTGACCCCGTCGTGTATAAGGTCGGGGATGCCTCTGACGCCGAATCCGATACAGGGAATGCCGTTAGCCTGGACTTCCAGAATGGTCATCGGCTGGTTTTCGGTTTTTGAGGGGGTAATGAACAGTTCAACTGCCCCGAATACACCGCTGGTAAGCAGCGTGTCGTGACTGATGCGCCCGGTAAAGATGATCCTTGAGCTGGCCGGGGAGCCGGCCGCCCGGCTGGTAAGCTCCTCAAGCTGCGGACCGTCGCCTATGATCAGCAGCTGAGCCTCGGGCACCTGCTTATAGATTCTTTCGAAGACATCAATGAGACACATCAGGTTTTTGTCCTGACTGACCCGGCCGGTATAGAGCAGCGTTTTTCCCTCCAGCTTCCAGCGCTTCCTGAACTGCGGTGCCTGCGAGTTGTCGAAGAGGGATGGAACGATGCCGTTCGAGACGACTTTGATCTCCACCGTGCTCCCGTTGGCCTGCATCTCCCGCCGAGTGCTCTGGGCAGGGGCGGTGTTGATGTCGGCCGCGTTGTAGTAGAGATTGGAGTACTGCCAGACGCTCTGCGGGCTCACATCGAAGAGGGTGTTCTTGATGAAATGGCGGTAGTTGGAGGGGTCTGATATAAAGGTATGAAACGTGCCGATAAGCGGCAGGTCAAGGTATCGGGCGATATTGATGCCGTTGAAGGAGACAAAAAAGGGAGTCATGAAGTGGACAAGCTGGATGCGCTCTTCCCGTACAATCTCACGGATCCTGAGACTGATCGGAGATGACCATTTGAAGTCCTGGTAGAAGCCGGCTGGAATGGAGAGGATAGTCTCCACCCTTATATTCTGGGAAATGCGGAGTTTCTTTTTCGGTCCCGGGGCGACGATGAGCACGAAGTGGCCGCGGCCGGCGAGCTGTTCGGCCAGGGTGAGAGTTGCCGTTACGACGCCGCTGATCATGGGCAGAAAGGAGTCGGTAAAGATCGCGATGCGCAGCTGTCGGGAATCATCACTCATGAAGCTGGAGCCTCCTGCAGTGGTAGTACGGCAGCGGTTCTAGACCCGCTCACGTTCCATAGTAATGCCCCAGCTTCTGAGGATCAAGCTTCACCGTGACTTTCGGGCGGCTGCAGTGAGAATTTTCTTCCTCAGGCGGATCGATTTGGGTGTTACTTCCACCAGTTCGTCCTCCCTGATGAACTGCACCGCCCGCTCAAGGGTCATCGGCATTACCGGGGTAAGAACCACCGCGTCATCCTTGCCCGATGCCCGCATGTTGGTAAGCTTCTTGGTTTTGCAGGGATTGACGTTGAGGTCGTTGTCCCGATTGTGCTCACCGATAATCATACCCTCATACACCCGTTCCCCGGGGGTAACAAAAAGCACGCCCCGCGGTTCAAGATTGTACAGGGCGTAGGGGACCGCCTCACCCTGCCGGTCGGCTACAAGCGAGCCTGACTGGCGCAGGGGAAAATCGCCCCGGAAAGCCTCATTCCCCGTCACGTACGAGTTGATGATCCCCGTTCCCCTCGTGTCGGTGAGAAACTCATCCCGGTAGCCGATCAGCCCCCGGGAAGGAACGGAGAATTCAAGCCGGGCTCTTCCGCTTTCATGGTTGGTATAGGCAGTCATCAGCCCCCTGCGCCTGAGCACTTTCTCAGTCACGATCCCGGTGTACTGCTCATCGCAGTCGACGTAGAGGTGCTCGATAGGCTCGAACTTCCTGCCGTTCACATAGTGGAATATTACTTCAGGCTGACCGGCACAGAATTCGTACCCCTCCCGGCGCAGTGTTTCCATCAGGATTACCATCTGGAACTCGCCTCTGCCCTTGACCAGCATGCCCTCAGCCCCCTCGAGTTCCTCGACCTGAATGGAAACGTTCTTCAGCGTCTCGCGTTTCAGGCGCTCGCGCAGCCGGCTTGACTGGACGTAAGTACCCTCCTGCCCGCTGAACGGCGAATTGTTGGCGGTGAAGCGCATCGCGATAGTCGGCTCATCGACAACGATTCTGCGCAGAGCCTTCGGCCGGTCCACGGTGCAGATCGTATCCCCGATGTGGACGTCACTGATGCCGGCGAGGACGATGATATCGCCCGGCATGGCCGCATCGGTCTCCGCCAGACCGATGCCCCGGTAGACCTGAAGCCGGGTGACGTTGAGTAAAGTTTTCCGGTTATCCGTTCCCAGGCAGACGAGCCGCTCCTTCGCCTTGATGCTGCCGTTCACCACCTTGCCGATGGCTAGCCGTCCGATATAGTCCGAGTGGGAAAGATCGGATACCAGCATCTGAAAGGGCTCCTGAGGGAAGTAGGAAGGGCCGGGAACCTCATCAATGATCATATCGAAGAGCGGGATCAGGTTCTCTCCGGGGCTGTCCGCTTCAGCTGAGACCGTACCCTCTTTTCCTACCGCATAGAGCAGAGGGAAATCGAGCTGGTCCTCGTGAGCATCCAGGTCGATCAGCAGTTCGAGCACCTCGTTGAGCACCTCCTTCGGCCTGGCGTCCGGGCGGTCAATCTTATTAATGACCACAAGCAGCTTCAGCCCTGCGTGGAGAGCCTTGCTGAGGACAAACCGGGTCTGGGGAAGCGGACCCTCGGCAGCGTCCACGAGCAGGATAGCTCCGTCAACCATGGATAGGGCCCGTTCAACCTCTCCGCCGAAATCGGCGTGTCCCGGGGTATCGAGAATATTGATCTTTACCCCCCGCCACTCGATGGAGCAGTTCTTGGCGGCTATCGTGATGCCCCGCTCCCGTTCAAGGTCCATGCTGTCCATGATTCGCTCATCAGTTCCCTGGCCGCGGCTGAATGCTCCGCTCTGCCTGAACATAGCATCGACAAGCGTGGTCTTTCCGTGGTCGACGTGGGCGATTATGGCGATGTTTCTGATCTGTTCGTTTACTTTTTTTCCGGTCATATACCGTATCTACCTCTTGCTGCGCTCTCTCCGGTGCTTTTGCGCCTTCATCGTTGTAAAGACGGCCGGGAGAGCCAAGTGGACAATATACTATTGGAGGAATTCAGTCCAGCGCCGTATGGTTCAAGGCTGTGCATCTCTGGACGCGGGCAATCGGCTCTGGTAGGATAGGCGCATGATCGCCAGCAGCTTTCAGAGCAAATGGGAGGACCCCGAGCGGATCAGGCGGATGGACGATCCGAAACGCTTTGAGGAGATCCCCCCGCAGATGATAGCCGACCTTGTGCTCCCCCTTGCCCCCGGCACAGTAGTCGACATAGGGGCCGGCAGCGGCCTCTTCAGCCGCCGATTTCTCCAGTACCCCGGGGTCGATCGGGTCTACGCCTGCGATATCTCCCGGGCCGCCGTCCGCTGGCTCACCGAAAAGCCGGCCGAAGGTCTGTTTCCCGTGCGTATGGACAGCGATGCCGTTCCCCTGGAGAGCGGTATCGCGGGGCTGGTCTGCTTCATCAACGTCCTGCATGAGCTGAAGGACCCGCGTATCCTGCTTGCTGAAGCTTTTCGCCTTCTCGCTCCGGGAGGCAAGATATGCATTGCCGACTGGCGAAAGGAGGCTGAGGCGGGATTCGGGCCGGACCCGCAGGACAGAAGCTCCTCAGAGCATACCGCGGAACTGCTGCTGCAGGCGGGATTCTCCGCGGTTTCACTATCTGAGTCCCTGAAGCACCACTATCTGGCCGCTGCGCTGAAGAACCCGCTGCTCGGCTGAAGCGCTGCAGTCATTCCCCCCTGATACAAGGAGAACAGCGTGAACAGAGAGAAGAGAACCGTCTGGTACTGGATGAGGAGAGACCTCCGTCTCAACGACAACACCGCCCTCAGCCGTGCCCTGAAGAGAGCGGCTGAGACCGGGGCCCGGGTGCAGCCGCTGTTCATATTCGATCCGAATATCATCGGGAATCTGCCCGAGGATGACTCGCGAATCACCTTCATCCATGATACGCTGCGCACCCTGAACGAGGGGCTTTTCGGCACCCTGACAGTCCGCACCGGCGACCCGACGCACGTGTTCCGGGAGCTCGGCCGTTCCGGAGCGCTCGGCGAGGTCTATGCCGCT
>CAYSRK010000314.1:0-2701 GCA_964433385.1 uncultured Spirochaetales bacterium | reverse complement strand
GCCTTGGTAGGCTCTTACCCTACCAACTAGCTAATGAGCCGCAGGCTCATCCCTCTGCGGTGCCGTGGCACCTTTCCCCAGACCCCCTGCAGAGTCCGGTCGTATTCGGTATTATCTCATGTTTCCATAAGCTATCCCCAACAAAAGGGTAGATTACCTACGTGTTACTCACCCGTTCGCCACTCTCAAAAGTCCGAAGACTTTCTACCGTTCGACTTGCATGCTTAAAACGCGCCGCCAGCGTTCGTTCTGAGCCAGGATCAAACTCTCCATCATATATTGTTAGTACCCGAAGGTACTACGCTACAATCTCAAGTCCGTCCTGTCGCTTCGCTGACATCTGTTCGATATCGTAAAAAATTGACATTCAGGAGCCCTTACACTTCCTGTCCGCTCTACCAGGTCTCCCCAGTACAGCTCGGCTAAGCTTCCTTAACCGTTCCTCCCCTTCCCTAGTTCTTTTGTCAAAAATCTGTTTCCGAAGAGCGTTTTTCTGCACTCCCCGTACGTAATCGCTCAGGTTCTGCCCTGACGCGCTCGATCGTTATACCAAGAATCAATGACTCGTGTCAACCTGAAATCGAAGTTTTTTTCATCTCAGCTGCAGTATAAATTACCCGCACCACCGTTCATGTCTTATAGGCACGCGCCGAGCCTTGAGTAATGTACTGATATAAACGGGAGAGGTCAATAGTATTGATACAGAAAAACGTAATTCGGGAAATAACCCGCTTTGCTGTTGCTGGCTGCCCTATATACCACTATACTTAGGACAGTGCATCACGAAGCAGATACCAGAAAAGGAGCTGATATGAACCTGATATTTCTCGGACCGCCGGGGGCCGGCAAAGGCACAATTGCATCCATGCTCAAGGAGCGGCTGAGCATACCGCATATCTCTACCGGAGATATTTTCAGAGCCGCTATCAAGAACGAAACGGCATTGGGCATGCAGGTACAGTCCATCCTGGCAAAAGGAGAGCTGGTACCCGACAAACTGACCATCGGCCTCGTCCGGGAGCGGCTTAAGGAGGATGATACGAAAAACGGCTACATCCTCGACGGGTTTCCCCGCACCATACCGCAGGCAGAGGCGCTTGAAACCTTTACCGTCGTAGACCGCGTCATCAATCTGATTGTAGACCGACAGCTGATCATCACACGCCTCTCGGGAAGAAGAATTGCGAAAAACTCCGGGCGGGTGTATCACATTCACTTCAATCCCCCGAAAAAGGCAGGCTTCTGCGACGAAAGCGGCGAACCGCTCATCCAGCGCGAGGACGACCGGGAAGAGAGCGTCATGAACAGACTGGAGGTGTACGAACGTCAGACTGCGCCGCTTATCGACTACTATACTGATAAGGGTACTATTCTCGACATCGACGGTTCGGGAACACCGCAGGAAGTTCTGGAAGCGGTACTTCAGGCCGCAGGCCTTACATAAAAGATCGCTCTGCTGAAAGAAGGCGCGGTTATAGTCAGAGGAAAAATTCACCCATGAGCTCATCGCGTAGCTGGGGGTCAATCGAAGATAGCTGATCAAGCGTCAGGGATCCGACATCAGCTCCCAGCTTCCGCGCCTCACTCAGCAGGGCAAGTCCCTCCCGTTCTCCGGCACGCAGAAGTGTTACGGCAGCATAGAGCAGCAGGTCAGCTGCTGCCGGTCCGCCTGAATCCGTGATAATTTCTATAAGAACCGACAGATCACCCACAGCTGCCGCCTCGTCTAACAGCTCCTTCAGCCGTTCATTCACCGCACTGTCAGAAGGATCCTCAGCAGCCGCAGCCGCATACCAGGCTGCGGCCTCTTCCCGGCTTCCCTCCCCGCCGTTCAGATAGGCAAGTTCGCCGAACAGAAAGCGGACTTCACCGCTGTACTTGGAATCGAGCAGCAGATACTCAAGATGCTCCCGAGCTTCCTCATAGTTTTCAAGTGTAACCGCGAGGCGGGCAGCCTGCAGTCTGGAACTGTCTGCCGCCGGATACTCGCTGAGAATATCGCGAAAACGGTTCAGCGCCTCCTCATTGAGTCCCGCCTGATAGCTGAGCCAGGCAAGCGCCTCCCTGATCACGATATTATCGGGATCTCCTTCGAGCAGCCCGGTGAAAAGCTCACAGGCGTTATGATACTCTCCGAGTAAAGTCAGGGCGACGGCCTGGTTGTACCGGGCTGCAGTACTGCCCGGACTGAGCACTGCAGCTTCTGCAAAGCTGTCAGCCGCCTCGGAATACCGCTGAGCATCCAGATAGGAGTTGCCCAGACTGATATAGACAGCAGCCGTATCCTGGGCCCTGGGTAAGGTTGCGCACGAACTGAGAAACAGGACGCACACAAGCAGCATCCCGATAACCGGTACCTTCAGGACGGGTTGCAACCGCATGGGAACCTCGCCTCTGCCCATCATACCCTGCCCTTCACTCCCCCAGCACGGTCTGCTCGATTTTTTGCACCTGAGAGCGATAGAGCGAAGAGATATTCGCTCCGTAATCGGCAATAAGCTGGATAATGTTGCGCGGACTGCTGCCGGAGTCGGCCCCGTTCAGCCGATCCCCGGCATCGCCGAGTCCGGGAAGGATGTAGGCCAACTCATTAAGCACCGGGTCCATCCAGAGCGTGTACACCTCAGCATTCTCGATCGCCCTAACCGAACGAAGAGCTCCCTTCAGAGCTGAAATGACATTAATCAGTTTAATGGACTTG
>CAYSRK010000313.1:0-2052 GCA_964433385.1 uncultured Spirochaetales bacterium | reverse complement strand
GCAGCCGGCCATAACCGGGTTGAGATCGACTCCGAGATAGCGGGAACAGCGGTCGGCAAGGCTGCAGGCCTGGGCTCCTGTACCGGAACCAAGTTCCAGTACGGAACTGCCCTGCGGGATCATCCTGCTGATTTTCGGGCGAAGAGAGCGCAGCAGCGGGTCGATGGCGGCCCGGTAGCCCAGACATGAAACTGACATAGAGCATCCTCCCTGAATTTCGCTATTGTAGCATAAATGCGGGAGTTACGGACGCTCAAAAAAACCTGTCAGATAGAGACGGCGGGGGAGGGTGAGTCTTCTGGCGTTCTATGGTCTTCTCTTATGAGTCCTGAAATATTGAGGATATGCTTTCTCATCTGGGCCTGAGCCTGCTCCTCGTCGCCATCAATGATTGACTGGAGAATTTTCTTGTGCTGCTCAAGCGCTTTTCTTGACTCTCCCTTTATCAGTCTCAGGTGTGATTCGCGCTCAATCTCCAGCAGGTCTCCGCACATGGCGACGAACTGCTCGAAGACATGGTTGTGTGCAGACTTAGCCAGAGCGTGGTGAAACTGGTTGTCACCCAGGTAGCCGGATTCGCCTTCGTTGATCTCCTGCTCCATCTGTATGATCGCAGCCTTCATTGATTCGATATCCTCTTCCGTCCTTCTCAGGGCAGAGAGACGGGAGACTTCGATCTCCAGGACAAGCCTGACCTCAAGCAGTTCTATGATGTAATTGTCGTTCTGAATCAGGAGGGCTGAGAAGGGTGAGATAATGGTGTCGATCGTTATCTTCTTGATAAACGTCCCCCCATTAACGCCTACCCGTGATTCGAGGTAACCCATCATTTCCAGGGTCCGCAAGGCTTCCCGGATAGAGGGACGGCTGACGTTCATTCGCTCCGCCAGCTCCCGTTCAGGGGGGAGCTGGTCGCCGGGTTTCAGCTCTCCTTCCTTTATCAATTTCTGAAGCTGATTTGTTATCGACTCATACAGCCTGATCTTTCTTACAGGTTCTATCATCAACCTACTCCGGTACGGGTATAGTACTTTTTTTTGTTATCCAATGGTAACACCATTTGACATAAAAAGCAAAGCTGAAAAAAATATTATCATTTATTATTCTTCACAGCAACTGCTCAGCTGGAGAGTCTGTTATCAATCAAGGTTATCAGGAGCAGGGCTGCGTAACAGGCTATTCCTGCCGCCATGACCATATGATAACCGGTTGAGAGCGCTATGACCATAGAGAATACCCCGCCGGCAAGAGATGCGATGCTGTTGATGCCTATCATCCAGGGGTACTCAGTTCGATTATTTCTCAGCAGCTGGTTTTTTTCCAGCAGTATTGGGAACGGCATGCCCATGAGAAAGAACGGCGGGGCAGCTGCGGCTGCAGTGACGAGAAGTTTAACGACCGAAGAGGCGGATGCTGTCGCATGGATCAGTCTTTCCGTGTACAGGGGGCCTAGCGCAAGCACTGCCGTCAGCAGCACCAGGATCAGCGGAAACCTCCTGCGGGAAGTGAATCGGGCTGACAGGTAACTGCCGGCTCCGCTGCTGACCAGAACAATCGACAGCGCAGCTGCCAGGGCAAGGGTCTGATGCTGCCAGTAGAGTATGAATTTCTGCAGTAAGGCAATCTCTACTGTCATATATCCGATGCCGATAAGGGTAAACGACACAAACTGCCTGACAGCCTGCGGGTTGAATTCCAGCGATCCGGGAATTTTTCCTTTCACAAGAAAGAGTGTTCCGACTGCAGCCAGCAGCAGGGCGGCAATGACAGCAACTTCTGCTACCTCGGAAGGAAGCGTTTTGCTCATCTGGTAGAAGAAGGGTGAGTTGTCGGTCACAATTCCGACATTCTCGCTGCTGTTTGCATTGAGGTCTTCCAGGGTCCAGTTCCCGTCTGCCAGGTTTACAAGACCGGGATTCAGCTCATACGCAGTAACCTCCCTGCCGTCAGGCAGAGTCACCCTTCGCGACTGCTGCGGCATACCGGGTATGAAATTTGTTGTTCCCTGCTGTCCCAGCGCCGTCATGATCGCATAAAATACGTTCGCCTCTT
>CAYSRK010000312.1:0-4363 GCA_964433385.1 uncultured Spirochaetales bacterium | reverse complement strand
TGAGTGCTCCTGCAGGTTATGCCCGATTCCGGGGATATAAGCGGTAACCTCTATGCCGTTGGAAAGCCGCACTCTCGCCACTTTTCTCAGGGCTGAGTTCGGTTTCTTGGGAGTTACTGTCATAACTCTGGTGCACACGCCCCGCTTCTGGGGACACATCTCCAGAGCCGGCGACTGGGTCTTCTTAAGCTGGGCCTTACGCCCGTTTCTGATCAGCTGATTAATTGTTGGCATCTATCCGATACACTCCTCTGCTCTAGTTCCGGCTGCCGCCGCAAAGCGCCTGCCGGTTGCTCACTCCCCTGCGCGAAGGAACTCCTCCGCCTGACCGGGGAAGGTCTGTATATGGCTGCTGTCCGATGTCAGCATGGAAACCGTACCCGTTTCTTCAGCCTGCACAGCTGCTATTCGTCGGCTTCACCATCGGACTCATCTTCGTTTTGATCATCCGGGTCGAAATAGTCAAAATCATCCTCATCGTCCAGATCAAAACCGCCTACGGCAGCCAGCTCACGTCTTCGCTCCTCCATGGCCGACTGGACAGACTGGTCAAGGTCAGCACTCTCGTCTTCCTGGATCTGGATGTTCCTGTATTTCTTGATGCCGGTTCCCGCAGGGATCAGGTGACCGATAATGACGTTCTCCTTCAGGCCCCGCAGGTCATCTCTAATACCAGCTATCGCCGCATTTGTCAAGACTTTCGTGGTTTCCTGGAAAGATGCCGCCGATATGAACGAGTCTATGCTCAGCGATGCCCGCGTAATGCCGAGCAGCAGCGGTCTGGCCACAGCCGGCTGTCCTCCGGCAAGCATGACCCGCTCGTTCTCCTGGTAAAACTTGTACTTGTCGACCTGCTGCCCGAATATAAACCCGGTGTCCCCGACCGTCACAATCTCAACTTTGCGCATCATCTGCCGTACGATTACGCCGATGTTCTTATCGTTGATATCAACACCCTGCAGGCGGTAGACCTCCTGCACCTCGTTGACAAGGAACGACTGGAGTTCGTTCTCGCCGAGGATCTCGAGAATATCATGCGGGTCGATCGGACCGTCGCACAGCCGCTCGCCCGCCTCGATAATATCCCCGTCGCGGACAAACATGTGCTTGCCCATCGGAACGAGATGTCTGTACTCGCCGCCGAAGGGATCCTCAACAACGATAAGACGTTTGCCTTTTATGATGGTCTTGAAGCGGACAGTCCCGCTTACAGCTGCCAGCACCGCCTTGTTCTTCGGGCGGCGGGCTTCAAACAGCTCGCCGACGCGCGGAAGACCGCCGGTGATATCGCGGGTCTTCACGCTCTCCTTCAGAAGCTTGGCAATGGTCCGCCCCTTTTTAATGATCGCCCCGTCCTCCACGTTGAGGTATGAAGAACCCGGGAGAAAATAGGTGGCCAGCTCATTGCCCTCCGGGTCGGTGATCTCAATGCGGGGCTGGAGGGTCTCAAGGGTGAATTCGGTAATCTTCTTCTCGACATTGCCGGTTTCTTCGTTGATCTCTTCCTTGAGCGTCGTACCGAGCAGGATGTCGACAAAACGGACTACACCGTCCTGCTCGGCAATAATCGGCTCGGAAAACGGGTCGAACGCAGCGACAGTCTCTCCTGCCTCAACAATCTGCTGCTCCCTGACAAAGACTTCAGAACCGTTACGTATCTCAATCTTCTGTTCCTGGGCAATCAGCACGACCTGGGCGTCAAAAATTTTCACATAGGCTATTTCTGTCGAAAGAATCTCGTTTCCGGCAGTATCAACAACCAGCGGAGTGCCCGAGATTACCTTATCGTCGTTCTCAACCAGCAGTTTCGATACATTCTTCCGATCAATGCGGCGCAGTACCCGGGAGACCCCGACCGTACCCTTGCGGGTGAACAGGAGGGTATTGTCCCCCATCGCAACAGACGTTCCGGTGATCGCGTTGACCAGGACCGGGTACTGGAGCGTGATCTTGTTCTCCTCACTGACCTTTGTCGCGGCGCCTCCGATGTGGAAGGTACGCATGGTCAGCTGGGTTCCCGGCTGGCCTATCGACTGAGCTGCAATAATGCCGACAGCCTCACCGATCTCGACGGTGCGGTTGGCAGCAAGGTTTCT
The DNA here is from genome assembly GCA_964433385.1 of uncultured Spirochaetales bacterium. GTDB lineage: Bacteria > Spirochaetota > Spirochaetia > JABMQR01 > JABMQR01 > M55B182. The sequence continues at coordinate 2,267 of CAYSRK010000312.1, read as the reverse complement.
TCCGTAGCATTTCTGGCAGACTCCATGCTTCGCCTCACAGGTGAGCACGGTTCGCAGGCGTACAGATTCAATCCCGGCAGCCTCTATCTGCTCCGCCTTCTCATCGGTTATCTCCTCGTTCACGTCGACAAGTATCTCCCCGGTAATCGGGTGTTTTACCCGCTCAAGTGTAAAACGCCCCTCGATCCTCTCTTTCAGGGACTCGACAATCTCCTCCCCGTCCTTGATCGCCCGGATTTCGATACCGTTGATCGTGCCGCAGTCCTCTTCGTTGATTACCACATCCTGGGCGATATCAACAAGCCTCCTGGTGAGGTAACCGGCGTCAGCGGTCTTAAGCGCCGTATCAGCAAGTCCCTTACGGGCACCGTTGGTGGAGATGAAAAACTCGATGATCGAGAGTCCTTCCTTGAAGTTTGACCTGATCGGCAGCTCAATAATGTCGCCGGAGGGCTTCGCCATAAGACCGCGCATACCGGCGAGCTGACGGATCTGGGTACGGCTTCCCCGTGCCCCGGAATCGGCCATCAGGTAGACCGGGTTGAATCCTTCCCGGTCAGCCTTGAGCTTGTCCATCAGTACCGAGGTGAGATCCTCATTGGTCTTGCTCCATACCTCGATAACACGGTTATAGCGTTCCTCCTGGGTGATATGGCCCTGGCGGTACTGATCCTGAATCGTCCGCACCTGGCTGTTGGCGTCGTCTATCATCTCCCGCTTCTCGGCAGGGATAATGATGTCAGACAGACCGATCGTAGCCCCGAAAAGCGTCGCATACCGGAAACCGGTATCCTTGATCGAGTCAAGCATCTTCACTGCGGTGGATGCGTTGTAGTTCGAAATCGTCGAACCGACCAGATCACGGAGCTCCTTGTCGCCGAAGCAGATATTCTGGAATGGAATCTCTTTCGGCATCTCTTCGTTGAAGATGACCCTTCCAGGAGTGGTCTCGATAACGTGATCCGCATCAAGGCGGTACCGTATCCTCGTTTCGTATTCGATTGAACCGGCCTCAAGCGCCATGAAAATCTCATCGAGGGTATCGAAAAATTTCCCCTCTCCCCGGGAGCCGTCCTTCATCTTGGTCAGGTAGTAGATACCGAGAACCATATCCTGTGATGGGAAGACAATCGGTTTGCCGTTGGCGGGGTTGAGCAGGTTGTTGGCCGAAAGCATCAGTGTCCAGCACTCGATCTGAGCGGCCTGGGTCAGCGGAACGTGAACCGCCATCTGGTCGCCGTCAAAGTCGGCGTTGTAGGCGTGACAGACGAGCGGGTGCAGCTTTATCGCCTTCCCCTCCACAAGCACCGGCTCGAAGGCCTGAATGCCGAGGCGGTGAAGCGTCGGCGCCCGGTTGAGCAGTACAGGATGCTCCTTCACTACTTCATCCAGAATGGACCAGACCTCCTGCGTCTCCTGTTCAACGAGGTTTTTGGCCTTCTTAATATTGTACACGACTCCTTTCTGTACGAGCCGCTTCATGATAAAGGGTTTGTAGAGCTCAAGCGCCATCTTTGCAGGCAGTCCGCACTGATGGAGACGCAGCTCAGGTCCGACAACAATAACCGAACGTCCCGAATAGTCGACCCGCTTGCCGAGCAGGTTCTGGCGGAAGCGCCCCTGCTTGCCCTTGAGCATATCCGAGAGCGACTTCAGCGGGCGATTCGAGGCGCCCTTGACCACCCGTTTCTTCTTCGAGTTGTCAAAAAGGGCGTCTACAGCCTCCTGAAGCATCCGTTTCTCATTCCTGATGATGATATCGGGGGCATGGAGACTCATAAGCCGTTTGAGGCGGTTGTTGCGGTTGATCACGCGTCGGTACAGATCGTTCAGGTCGGAGGTGGCAAACCGTCCCCCGTCAAGCTGCACCATCGGGCGCAGCTCCGGCGGAATAACCGGAATGACACTGAGAATCATCCACTCGGGGCGGTTGCCGGAATCGCGGAAGTTCTCCACGACCTCAATCCGCTTCAGCAGCCGTTTATCAGCTTTTGCCCCCTTGTCGAGCATCTTCTCGCGCAGTTCGGCAGAGAGTGCATCAAGGTCGAGGTTTTCCAGCAGAGTGCTTACCGCTTCTGCGCCGATGCCGGCGGAGAAGTTCTCCCCGTAGCGCTCCCGGGCCTCATAGTACTCCTCTTCTGAAAGCAGCTGCCGCTCCTTCAGGTCGGTATCTCCCGGGTTGGTCACCACGTACTTTTCATAGTAGAGGATCGACCTGAGCGAGGCTATCGTAAGATCAAGCAGCAGTCCCATTCTTGAGGGGACCG
>CAYSRK010000311.1:0-9830 GCA_964433385.1 uncultured Spirochaetales bacterium | reverse complement strand
GACTTTGACCGCATCTTCAGCAACTTCTGGAACGACTATTCCACCGTTCCCTCCGTTCGGTCTCCCCGGGTTGACATAAAAGAGAACAAGGACTCCTATCTGCTTGAAGCGGAACTCCCCGGCCTTAGCGAAAAAGATGTTGACGTGCAGGTGGAGAAACACATCCTCACCATATCGGCAAAAATCGAAGAGGAGAGGAAAGACGAGCAGGAGAACTACCTGATCAGGGAACGCCGCAGCTCAGCATTCCGAAGAAGCTTCAGACTCCCCGAAGGAGTAGCCGAGGAGAACATTCACGCTGAATTCAAACACGGCATACTGACGCTGACCATACCCAAGCTGCCGGAAAAACAGCCGAAGAAAATTGAAGTCAAAGTAGCGTAATAACTGACCAGGCACCGTATCGGCAGCAGGAAACCATCATGTTGGCTCTTCTGCTGCCGATTTTTCGTCCGGCTGTAACAGGAGGCGGAGAGATAAACCCCGCCGACAGGGAAGGAGCTACCAGGTGACCCGAAACTCAATCGGGTCAGCAAGCAGCAGAAAGTCGATCATCGGGATATTGAACACCACTTCGGTAGGAGAACGCAGCTGCCCGCCCCTCTGGGAGATAATCGGGTAGTCGGTGACGATGACTATCTCGATATAAGACCTGCGCAGAGAAGGAGGACCCTCCTCGCCGAGCGCAAAACTGATCATATCGAGGTAGTCGACCTCACTCACCCCGATGTTCTCCTCGGGACCGAACATCGCGAACTCGGGGTCCTCAAGCAGCGGAATGATCTCCTTGAGCTGATAATAGTTCTCGATATCGATATAGATCGTCAGATTCTGGACGAAACCGCGCTTCTCGTAACTGAAGACTGAGAGGAGCTCCTGTTCATCCTCCTCTTCACGCAGCGCCTTGAAAAATTCTTCCAGATCGGTGAAGTTGAACGTACCGGTATAGAAGTTGTCGTTATGCTTGATGAACAGCGCATCGGAGGTGTATTCGGAGGTGTTGAGCTCCGCAGCCAGCTCGTCCAGATTATCCTGGGTGACGTCGGTTTCCTCTTCGGCGAAAACCTGGAAATCCCTGACGACCTCCATGAAGTAGTCTTCCACCTCGATTTCGAAGGCGGCGTTGCCTGATTCATCGACGTGAACAACAAGCTCCTGCCTTATGGTGCAGGATGAGGCGGCTGTCATAACCGCGGCGGCTGCCGCAAGGAGCAGGATACGATAGGGAAGTGAGCGCTTTACCATACAGTCTACCTTGGATTACAGTTGAGGTCTTTTCAGACCGAAGTGTCCAATACACAATAAGCTGGTGCAGCAGGTCACTTCTTACTACTAAAATACTGGAAACCGGATCAGGTTACAAGACCCGGCAGGGCGTGCGGAACGTCGCAGCCCCAAGGAGGGAAATGATATGAGAGCAGACAGAATGACCATAAAGCTGCAGGAAATCCTGCAGGAGGCAGACAGCCTTGCCAAAGAGTACAACCACAGCCAGATCGGCAGCGAGCACCTCGCCTATGCCCTGGTGAATCAGAAGGAGGGCATAGTCGCCCCCCTGCTGACCAGGATAGGGACAGATGCCGGAAGCCTCTCAGCCGCCCTTGAGAGGAAACTCTCATCGCTCCCGCGGGCCTACGGAGCGGCTGCCCAGTCGGTCCTCTCGGCGGAAGCCGCTTCCCTGTTCTCCGAAGCAGAGAAGGAAGCCGCCGCCCTCAAGGATGAATACACCAGCACCGAGCACCTGCTGCTTGCCCTCGTTAAAGGCAGGACTGCTGTCTCAGAGCAGCTGCGTAAAGCGGGACTCAACGAAAAAGACATCCTCAAAGCCCTGAAAACCATTCGCGGAACCCAGCGGGTCACCGACCAGAACCCGGAAGGGAAATACCAGGCCCTGGAGAAGTACTGCCGGGACCTCACCGCCCTTGCCAGACAGGAGAAACTTGACCCGGTTATCGGCCGCGACGAGGAGATCCGAAGAGTGATGCAGGTCCTCTCGCGCAGGACGAAGAACAACCCCGTACTCATCGGTGAACCGGGCGTCGGCAAAACAGCCATAGCCGAAGGACTCGCCCGCCGTATCGTCTCCCAGGACGTACCCGACATGCTCAAGACAAAACGGCTGCTGACCCTTGACCTCGGTGCGCTGGTAGCCGGAGCCAAGTTCCGCGGAGAATTCGAGGAGCGCCTGAAAGCCGTCATTCAGGAGGTGACCAGCGCCAACGGGGAAATCATCCTCTTTATCGACGAACTGCACACCCTCGTCGGAGCAGGGGCGGCCGAAGGCTCCACTGATGCATCGAACCTGCTCAAACCCGCCCTCGCACGGGGAGAACTCCGGGCCATAGGCGCAACGACCCTTGACGAGTACCGGAAGTACATTGAGAAAGATCCCGCGCTGGAACGGCGGTTTCAGCCCGTATTCACCAGCGAACCCTCGGTTGAGTCAACGGTTGCCATCCTGCGCGGACTCAAGGAACGCTACGAGGTTCACCACGGAGTCCGGATTAAGGATGAGGCCATCATAGCCGCAGCATACCTGTCTGACCGGTACATAACCTCCCGGTTCCTGCCCGATAAAGCCATCGATCTCGTGGATGAAGCGGCAAGCCGCATCAAGATGGAAATTGAGAGCCAGCCGCTCGAACTCGATCAGATCAGCCGGAGGATCCTGCAGCTTGATATAGAAAAGCAGGCCCTCGGGGCGGAGGAGGACTCAGCTTCCCGCGAGCGTCTGCAGAAAATCGAAGCAGAACTCGCAAACCTGCGCTCCCGCCGTGACGCCATGATGCTGCAGTGGAAGAATGAAAAAGCCATCATTGACGAGCTGCGTACTATGAAAGCCGAAGCGGAACGGCTGAAAGCTGAGGAACTGCAGTGTGAACGCAGCGGCAATCTCACCAGAGCCGCGGAAATAAAACACGGCCTGCTCCCTGCGACGGTGCAGGCGATCGAACGCAAGGGTGAGGAACTCTCAGCGATCCAGTCTTCCGGGCAGCTGCTGCGGGAGGAAGTATCTGAAGAGGACATAGCCCAGATCGTGTCGAGCTGGACCGGCATACCCGTCTCCAAGATGCTTGCATCGGAGATGCAGAAGTACCTGCAGCTGGAAAAGACCCTCAGCAGGAGAGTCGTTGGTCAGGAGGAGGCTATCCGTAAAGTCTCGGACGCAGTGCGGCGAAATAAATCAGGCCTGGCAGATGAACGGCGGCCGCTCGGCTCCTTCATCTTTATCGGCCCTACCGGGGTGGGAAAGACGGAGCTGGCCAAAACCCTCGCCGCATTTCTCTTCGATGACGAACGGGCCCTGATGCGGATCGATATGAGCGAGTATATGGAAAAGCACGCTGTCTCCCGGCTCATCGGAGCCCCTCCCGGATATGTCGGGTACGACCAGGGAGGCCAGCTAACCGAAGCGGTGCGGCGCAGACCCTACTCGGTCATTCTCTTTGATGAAATTGAGAAAGCACACCCCGACGTCTTCAATGTGCTCCTCCAGCTCCTTGACGACGGACGTCTGACCGACGGGCAGGGCAGGGTAGTCGATTTCCGCAGCACCATCATCATCATGACCAGCAACCTCGGAAGCGACATCCTCGTTGAGGCGGAAGACTTTGAGCAGGTACGGCCGCAGATCCTCGGGCTCCTGCGCAGTACCTTCAGGCCGGAATTTCTCAACCGGGTAGACGATATCATACCCTTCTCCCGGCTTGACCGGGAACAGGTCAATGAAATTGTCCGCCTCCAGCTCGAGCGGCTGCAGGAACGGCTTGCAGGGCGCCGGATAACCCTTGAGTTTACCGAAGCCGCCCTCAAGGTCATAGCCGACTACGGCTACGACCCGGCATTCGGTGCCCGGCCGGTTAAACGGGCTGTGCAGAACCTGGTGCAGAACGGTCTTGCCAAGAAACTGCTTGATGGAACCGTCAGTGACGGCGACCGGGTGGAAGTCGATTATGACCCGGGAAAAAAAGATCAGGAGGAGGTTCTCTCCTTCACTGTCCGCTGAGCAGGTCCCGGTACTCCTGCTCCGTATCGATATCGGTGATATAGGCAGGGTCCTCTGTGGGAAATGCCAGGACCCGGCCGATGGAGAAGACGGTTCTCATTGAGTCCGTATCGGCGCACTCAAGGATAACCCTGCGCATTCCGGCGGAGAAAAAGACCGGGTGACCGGGAATTCCCCGGCAGACCGGCTGCAGGATATCAGCAGCATGGGTATTCCGCATCCGCATGAACGCCTCGGCAGCCGCAGCCGTGTGAGCCGGGCTCAGCAGCGGCATATCGGCGTGCAGGATGAAGAATGGGCCCTCCTCAAGGGCTGCAGCCCCGACCCGGATGGAGGAGAACATGCCCAGCTCATAACGCGGGTTCTCCGTGAGAGTTACCCCGGTCCACCCGGCCCCGGTGCAGACCCTCTCAAGCTCATCCGCCCGGTATCCCGTTACGATGATTATCCTCCGGGCAGCAGCTGCGGCAGCCGCTGCAGCGTACTCAATGAAGTACCGGCCGCGAAAAGTGAGGAGGGGCTTGGAACGTCCCATTCTCCGCGACAGTCCGGCGGCGGGAATGATGCAGGATATCATGGAAATGAGCTTATCAGGAGGGAGGCTGAGAGTAAACATAGCCGCCCTTCAGGTACCGGAATTATGCACCGTTTTACCGGGGTGATGCTGGAAACAAACAGGGCGAAACAGTATACTTCGCCAATGGCAGCAACAATTATCAACTGTATCACCGTCATCATCGGCTCACTGATCGGACTTCTCTTCCATGCCCGGGTAAAGGAATCCGTCAAAGAGGTAGTCTTTATCAGCTCCGGGTTCATCTCCCTGCTGGTCGGCCTCAACATGGCGCTTGCCAGTCAAAGCTACCTGATCGTGCTCTTTTCAGTCGTGCTCGGCGGCATTGCGGGCTATATGCTCAACATTGAACAGGGGATACTCAACCTCGGGGGCTTCTTTGAACGTATGGTAAAACGCAGGGGCAGTCAGGCAGGGCACACCGCTTCCAAAGATTTCGCCCTCGGCTTTCTCAACGCCTCGGTCCTCTTCTGCGTCGGAGCGATGACCATCGTGGGGGCTATCCGGGCCGGGGCTGAAGGCGACTACGAACTGATCCTGATCAAGTCGGTCATGGACGGATTCATGGCAGTCATGTTTACCGCCGCCTACGGCATAGGCGTCATCTTCTCAGCTGTCACCATACTCGTCTACCAGGGCGGATTCACCCTCGCGGGAGCATGGCTCGCCCCGAGAATCGGGGAGGCGGGGCTTGTGGAACTCTCCGCCGTCGGGGGAGTCCTGGTAGTCATGATCGGACTCAACCTGCTCAGGCTCAAGGAGATAAAGACCTCCAACTTCCTGCCGGCCCTGCTGATCGTACCCCTCCTGACCGCAGTTTCTCCCTGGGTGACAGGCCACTTCAACGCAATTATCGGAAAGTAGGCTGCTGATCAGCCCTCACCTTCCGGAGCTTTGGCATCCTCAAGGCTCAATGCCGGCCTGATTCCGCTCTCAGGCCGCATCGGTTTCACCTGCCATATCTCCTCAGCGTACTGGGTAATCGTGCGGTCGGAGGAGAACTTTGCCGAAGAGCCGATATTCATCACCGCCATCCGGTTCCACTTCTCCCGGTCACGGTACGTGCGCAGAGCCTCGGCATGGGTGTCCCGATAGGAGGGCAGATCGGCAAAATGGCGGTAGCGGTCACCCTCATCAAACAGCGCCTTTCTCAGCGGATCAAATATGCCCGGTTCACTGATATTGAAAAAACCCGAAAGCACCAGCTCCACTGCCTCGCGTATCTCAGGATCGCTCATGCATGCCTCATAGGCATTGTAGCTGCCGCGCATCTGTTCAATCTGCTCCGCGGTATTGCCGAAGATGAAGATGTTCTCCCTGCCGGCCTCCTCCATGATCTCAATATTTGCCCCGTCAAGCGTACCGAGGGTAAGGGCGCCGTTGCACATGAACTTCATATTGCCGGTACCGGAGGCTTCAGTTCCCGCGGTTGAGATCTGCTCGGAGATGTTGGTCGCAGGAATGATGACTTCCGCCATGGAGACCCGGTAGTTGGGGAGAAAGTGTACCCTGATGAGCTCTCTCGCCTTTTTATCCGAATTGATCACTGCTGAGATATTGCCGATGAACTTAATGATCAGCTTAGCCATGACGTATCCGGGAGCTGCCTTTCCGCCGAAGAGGAAGGTGACCGGCTGCAGGTCCTTTGTGTCCCCGGACTTGATCCTGCTGTAGAGCATGACGATGTGCAGTGCGTTGAGCAGCTGGCGCTTGTACTCATGAATCCGTTTCACCTGCACATCGAATACCGAATCGGGATCAATGCTCCAGCCGAACTGGCTCCTGAGGTAGTTGGAGGCGCTCACCTTGGCCTCACGTTTGACCTTCTCGAAGGAGTCGAGGAATGCCTGATCATCAGCGTATTTCTTGAGCCCGCCGACGCGGGAGAAATCGGTAATCCACTCCGGTCCGATAGTGCTGCTGATCAGCTCGGCGAGCGGTGGATTTGCCTTCAGCAGCCACCTTCGCTGGGTTATGCCGTTGGTCTTGTTGTTGAACCGCTCGGGGTAAATCTCGGCGAACCTGGGAAACATCCTGCTTCGAAGCAGATCGGTATGGAGCTGCGCGACTCCGTTGGTGGAGTGGGTTCCGATAATGCAGAGGTTCGCCATTCGAACCTGCTGGGGAGAACCCTCCTCAATAATGCTTACCGCCCGAATTCCTTCGGGCTTTCCGGGGAAGTAGACTACCGCCTCCTGGAGAAAGCGGTGGTTGATTTCGTAGATGATCTGCAGGTGGCGGGGCAGGTTTGCCTCAAGCATCGGCACCGGCCACTTTTCCAGCGCCTCAGGCATCAGGGTATGGTTGGTATAGCCGAGGGTCCGCACTACAATGTCCCAGGCTTCATCCCACTCGAGCAGCTCCTTGTCAACGAGGATCCGCATCAGTTCAGGGACTGCGAGCGAGGGGTGGGTGTCATTGAGCTGTATGGCGGCGTGGTCGGGAAAGCTGCTCCAGGGCGCGCCGGTTTTCTTGAAGCGCCTGATGATGTCATGCAGGGAGCAGGCGACAAAGAAGTACTGCTGCTTGAGCCGCAGCTCCTTGCCGAGGTAGAGGGTGTCGTTAGGGTAGAGCACCTGGCTGAGGTTTTCCGCGAGGACTTTCGCTTTTACCGCCTCAACATAGTCTCCCTCGTTGAATTCGTGCAGATTGAAAGCCTCTGCCGCCCTGGCGCTCCAGAGCCGGAGCGTGTTCACCGTTGAACCGCCGTACCCGATGATGGGAATATCGTAGGCTATGCCTATGACCTTCTCGGTGCCGATCCATTTGAAATGGACCCGGCCGTTCTCCTGGATTGGTTCCACCCTTCCCCCGAAATGGACCGGGATGCTCATATCGGCCCGTTCGATCTCCCAGGGGTTGCCGTAGCGCAGCCAGTCATCCGGCTGCTCCACCTGATAGCCGTTGACGATCCGCTGGGTGAAGATCCCGTAGTTGTAACGGATGCCGTACCCGAAGGCGGGGATGTCCAGAGTGGCGAGAGAGTCGAGGAAGCAGGCTGCCAGCCGCCCGAGACCGCCGTTGCCAAGGCCGGCATCGACCTCATGATCGGCAAGCTCCTCAAGGCTGTAGCCGAGCTCCTCCATCGCTTCCCGGAACGGGACTTCGAGCTGCATGTTGATGATGTTGTTCGTCATCGCACGGCCCATGAGAAATTCGAGCGAGAGGTAATAGGCCCGTTTGACCTGGCTGTTGTGGTGCGACTGCTGGGTTTCAATCCACTTGTGGATAAGTCTGTCCCGCACCGAGAGGGCGAGAGCGAAGTAGCGGTCGCGGTCGGTTGCGGAAAACCGGTCGCAGCCGAGCGTATATTTCAGGTGTTCAGCAAAATCCCAGGTGATGGATTCCCGGTCATGCCCGTATCGGCTTGCAGTTGCACTCATCGTGTAGACTCCTTTCAGTACTGCGCCGGGTTCCGGACAGCCGCTCTCAGGGAGGCGAGGCGGCACTGAAGTCAGTCTCCGGTTATCCCGCCGTCCTGCAGCGGTACGGTCCCGGTGCGCTGCTGTTTCTGCCGGCTTCATTTATACATAATTGAGTAATATTATCAAGCACACCCCAATTTTGTATTGACAAAAAATGAGAGCTTTGGTAGTTTGGCTTCTGCGTAGACTTCTGCCCGGGCGGGCAGGTTTACCTGTGCATGTTCAATGAGATAACAAGCCTGCCCCTGTAGCTCAGTCGGTAGAGCACCACCATGGTAAGGTGGGGGTCAACGGTTCAAGTCCGTTCGGGGGCTCTTTTTTTATCTGCCGGCGGCTGGAGCAACGGGGTCGCCGCACGGTTACATGGCTGATTAACTGGGAGTAACGATATGGCTAGCAAAAAGAAAGGTCCTGTTGAAAAGATTGCGCTTCAGTGTACTGAGTGCAAAAGGAAAAACTATACCACCTCCAAGAACCGGCGTAACCTCCAGGGTAAGCTTGAACTGAGCAAGTACTGCAAGTTTGACCGCAAGCATACGCTGCACCGGGAGACCAAGATTAAGTAGTCTGTTTCCGGCACTCTCCCAGGGCAAATTCCGGTTTACCGGAGCACGTTCTGGAGAATCTGCCGAGACATATAGGCCAGTAGCTCCAACGGCTAGAGCGCCGGTCTCCAAAACCGGATGTTGTAGGTTCGAATCCTACCTGGCCTGAACTGTATTCCGTGCATTGAGCAATACTATGAGGTGCCGCAGACTTCAGCACTGCTTCCCTCAGCCCTGCCGCCGGTCGGAAGTCAATAGGAGAGCGTAGCATGAAGAAGCTGATAAAATACCTGAAAGAGACCCGGATGGAGCTGAAAAAGGTCGTCTGGCCGAGCCGTGATACGGTGATCTCCTCAACGAAGGTCGTTCTGGTTTCGACGCTCATATTCGCCGTGGTGCTGGGTCTGGTTGATTTCCTTCTGCTCCAGGGCCTCTATCTGGTCTACTGACGGACCGGGTACAGTCAGAGGAGAGGCAATGGCTAAGGGATGGTATGTAGTACATACCTATTCAGGGTATGAAAATAAAATTGAGAAAAACATCAGGCGGCTGATGGAGCATGCCGATTTTGCTGAGCACGTAACTGACGTGAAGGTTCCCTCCGAAGAGGTAATGGAGGTTAAGGACGGCAAAAAGAAGGCTTCCATGAAGAAGATCCTTCCCGGATATATTCTGCTCGAGATGGACCTTCCCGATTTCGGGTGGAAGCAGGTCTGTGCTCAAGTGCGCCAGATACAGGGTGTTACCGGTTTTGTGGGAACCCTCGGAGGGTCCAAACCGCAGCCTATCTCGCCGGAGGAGGCGCGGAGCATCTTCCAGAAGACGGGCGAAATCAAGAGCGAAAAGATGTCCCGGCCCAAGCAGAGTTTCAGCAAGGGTGAGGCGGTCAAGATTATTGACGGCCCGTTTGATACGTTTGCGGGGACCATTGAAGAGGTCTACCAGGACAAATCGAAACTTAAGGTTATGGTGGGAATCTTCGGCAGGTCAACCCCGGTTGAGGTTGACTTCAGCCAGGTGGAAAAAATATAGAGCCGCCCGCCTGTTCCGTCCTTCCGGGGACGAGAAACGGCAGCAGAGGCTCTCGAGTGAAGTATGAGTACATATCCCCCCGAAGCGGTCGGAATGAGCGGCGGTTTCGGTGTGTTGGGAGCCTGATCGGATGACAGGCGTTACTACCAGCGCAGATGGAGAAACCGGACCGGAACGCCCGGCCCGTACGCTTCCGCTGCGTAAGGAGAACTGTTATGGCTAAGAAGAAGGTCACTGCAATTATCAAA
>CAYSRK010000310.1:0-7460 GCA_964433385.1 uncultured Spirochaetales bacterium | reverse complement strand
TGATGGAATCGGGAATGCGCATCCTGAACGCCGTCTCCTCCACAGCCGGGATAAGAATCCGGGAGCCGATAACCACCATCGCGATTCCGAACGCCAGTTCCGCAATGACGACCGCAGGTTTCGAACCCGGTTTATAGGTGACGCTGGAAGTTTCAAACTGCTGCGGTGAGGACGATTTTGAGAGCCTGATCGAGCTCCAGATATAGAGGACCAGCAGAACAAGCAGAAGAAACCCCACCGGCTGCGCTATCCTGCCGCCCGAACTGAACGTATCGCCGAGAGTGAGGTAGGGGATGCTCACGGCAACAAGCAGCAGTGCAGATCCCGCCTGGATAACGCTCTGCCGGTTTACCATCTTCTTATCGATCGGCACTGTGCCTACAAGCACTGCGATTCCCATGATGAGGCCGGTATCGGCTATAATGGAGCCGACAGCATTGCCGAGGGCAAGTCCCGGAGCTCCCTTCACCGCCGCGAGTACGCTGACTGCCGCTTCGGGAAGTGTCGTTCCGATACTCACAATGGTGGCGCCGATGAGCATCTTCGGAACTCCCCACTGAATTGAAAGGGTGACCGCCTGGTCGACCAGCAGGTCGGCGCCTTTAACCAGCACAACCAGAGAGACGGCAATGACGACAAACAGCACCGCCAGCGGCAGCTGCCCGAAGAGATCAGTTATCCAAGCTTCCATACCCTGCTGCTCCTGTTACCCGAAACGTCCGCGGCTCAACACCTCGTCACATCCGCCCTGCCCACCAAGCTTACAGAAAAAACCGGACAACGGGAATACTCTTCGGCGCCTGAACCCCGGTTTCTGCACTTCTGATCTTGCCTAAATGCGCTCCCCTGCCCTATAGTGAACTCCTTATGATACGCTACACCTTCTTTCAGCTGCTCCCGATATTCCTCCTTATCGGCGGAGGATACCTGCTTACCCGCATCTATACGCTCTCCCTTGATACGCTGGTGAAGGTGATTACCGATTTTCTCATGCCTCTGCTTATATTCCACGCGCTGTATACCAGTGATATCGAACCGGAGCTTATCCTGGACCTCGCGGGGGCAACCACCCTGGTCGTGGTCCTTATGCTCATCGCAGCCTACATCTATGCAAGGCTTGTCAGCATGGACCCCCGAGTGTTCATTCCGGCAATCATATTCATGAACTCCGGGTTTCTCGGGATACCCCTGATGAAGCTCTGGGGAGGCCAGGAAGCTATGAATCTGATCGTCATTTACGACCAGATCCAGACGATCTACGTTTTCGTCCTCGGCATCCTGATCCTGACCGGCGGGATAAGCCTGCGCGGTCTGCGGGAAATCGTCCGCTCACCGATTCTCTGGGCTATCGGTGCAGGGTTTCTCTTCCGCTTCACCGGCATCGTTCTGCCCGAGCCGCTGCTGACAGCTTTTGATTTCGGCGGGACAGCGGCGCCTCCGCTTGCTGCACTGACCCTCGGCGTATCCCTCGCGGAGACGAAACTCAGCCTCAACATCCATCTCGTTTCAGGACTCCTCCTGCGGACCGTCGGAGGATTTCTCTGCGGTCTCCTTGCAGCCGCCCTCTTCGGCCTGACCGGGCTCTCCCGTACCGTCGTCCTCGTTACCTCCATGCTTCCCTCGGCGGTATTCACCTCGGTCCTGCCCCTGCGCTACGGAGTAGAGGCAGATTTCGCCGGAACTATGGTGGTCGTATCGACGCTTCTCGGCATTCTTACCATACCCTTGGCCTTCGCCCTGGCTGTCTGAAAGGTCGTACTACGAGCCGATTACCAGCCAGAGCGCCAAAGCGGCAGTCCCGAAGGCAAAGGAGAGAAAAAGCCCCTGGAATCCGCGCGGGCGCTCCCTGATTCTTTTCAGCACCGCCGCTCCTGCGGAAGTTGAGACGGCGAAGAACAGCAGCGCTCCCCCGGCAACAGTCAGCGCGGTCTTTCCCAGCACTGCGGCTGAGTAGAGCGGAGGCAGCGGCGTTGATAACCCGGGGGTTTCGGAAAGCAGCCTGATAACAACAGGATAGATGCGCGGGGCGGCCAGGCCTCCAGCAATGCACAAGGATGCGAGAAACAGTTCAGAGACCCACAGCGCAGCACGGTTTGTGCCTGCCTCAGCTGCCGGTACTGCCCTCTCCCCGGCTTCTCGCGACGGCCAGAAGATACGGGAGAGCTTGATGAACGATGCGGCAGTACCGACCGAGGCGGCGCTTAAAAGCGCAGCCTGCCAGGAGCCTTTAAGGGCGTAGGTGAGGGCCTGTTTGCTGACGTACCCGTTCAGCGGCGGAACGGCAGAAATTGCCAGAGCTCCGACTGCAAAGCAGAAAAGCGTCACCGGCAGCCGTTCGCCCCGGGCTTTCAGGTACATGCCGGCCCTGCGCAAATGATAGACATCGCGCTCACCGGCGGCATCGGTCGTGGTCCCAACACTTAAAAAGAGCAGACCCTTGAACAGGGCATGGTAGAGGGCGTGCAGGAAGGCGGCTGCAAGCAGTACCAGTCCGGTATCCGTCGCAGGTCCGACAGCCAGAGCAGCCCCCCAGGCGGCAACGATATAACCGATCTGACTGATCGAATGGTAGGCAAGCAGGCGCTTGGCATCCTTCTGGGACAGAGCGATGATCACTCCGGCGAGGGCAGTGAGAGCTCCGGCATACCCCATAAGCTCCCCGGCACGCTGTCCGGCCGGCATGACAGCCAGCACCCGCATCAGGGCAAAGAGCGGGGTCTTAATCAGGACCCCCGAAAGGACTGCCGATATGGCATGGGGGGCTTTGGCATGCGCGTCGGGCAGCCAGCCGTAGAGCGGCATGACGGCAACCCGCATAGCTACTGCGGCGGTTACCAGTGCGAGAGAGATGAGGGCTTCGCTGCCTCCGCCGTCGGGAAGTTCCTGAAGGGCAGCTGCAATGCCGCTGTAGGAGAGCGATCCGGTAAGTCGGTAGAACCCGAAGAGTCCGAGCAGGAAGAAAACCATCGCCGTTGCGCTTACCATAAGGTAGGAGAAGGCTGCCAGGGAAGCACCCGGTTTGCTTGATGATGCAACAAGCACGTAGGATGCGATACCCAGCACCTCCAGGGCTACAAACAGGTTGAACAGGTCGGCCGTCATAATCGCGGCGGCGAGGGAAGCCGTCTGGATTAAAAATACCGCGCTGAAAGCCGGCCCTTTCGGTCCGGCATGCAGGGAGTACACCCAGGCAGCGGCTGCTACGGCGTATCCGAGGAAATTGACCAGCCACGCAAGTCCGTCAAACCGGTAGGCGATGCCGACTGCAGGATGCCAGCCTCCCACCACCCCGCTGACACTACCCCCGGAAAGCACGAGCGGCAGGGTGCCGGCCAGAACCGCGAAGGGAAGAAAGAGTCCAATACAGACTCCCGCGTACTCGAGAATCCTTACCGCATTCCTCTTGAAGAAAGCCTTGGCACAGAAGGCGATTGCCGCACCGAGCAGGGGAAGGTAGACAGGGGCGAAGACGGCATGCTCAAAATTCATCGTGAAGCTGCTTCCTTATCTGATCGATGTTGAATGAACCGGATGCCTGGTAGAGCCGGTAGGCCAGGGCCAGAGCCAGGGCGGTGATGCACACCCCGATAACTATTGCGGTAAGCATCAGCGCCTGGGGAACCGGGTCGACTACATCCGCTATTCCTTCCTCCATGATCGGTGTTCTGCTGCCTATCCTGCTCCCCTCAATCACAAAGAGTATGACCGCAGCGCTGTTGATGATTGTCAGACCGAATATCTTCTTGATAATATTGCGTTTCGCCACAATCCCCCAGAAGCCGATGAGAAAGAGAACCAGCAGCAATATGCGTTCAATCATTATCGCTGCTCCCTGCCCAGCATGGCTATGCACATGAATCCGATGCCGGCCCCGACTTTCAGTCCGATTACCGCATTGAGCAGCACGATGAAATTCACCGGAGAAGCTGAAGGCGCAAAGGGCGTACTGAAAAACGCTTTCTGTTCACCGGTAATCGCGGTGACGACGACAGAACTGATCGAGGCCAGGATGAGCAGCAGGAAGGCTGCCGCCTCGAGGCGCGAAAGCGTCGCAGCCCGCGTCAGGATGGTGTCCGACTCCGCCCGACTGCCGAGGGCGAGAAAGACGACTCCTGAGGCCACGACAACCCCGCCCTGGAAACCGCCCCCGGGGGAGAGGTGACCGTAAAGCATAACGTAGAGACCGAACAGAAGCACAATCGGACCAAGCTTTCCGGTTACCGTCTCCACCAGGTGGGTCCGCATGGCGTGCGTCTTCCGTTTTTCACCCGGAAGGGCAAAGGGTGCCGGCTGCTCCTCCTCAGCTTTACCGTACCCTTTCGCGAGAACCGCACCGGCCTGGGTTGCTATGCCGATAGAACCGCTTACAGCGACGAGGAGCACGATCGTCTCTCCGAGCGTGTCAAAGGCGCGGTAGCCGAGATAGATGGCGCTCACGAGGTTGACCGCCCCCGATTCAGCTGCGCCGCGTTCTTCCAGATAGTCCCGTGCTGTCCGCGGCCATTCAGTACCGCTGAGTATCAGCGGAAGAAGTACCGCCGCAACCGCGACTGTTGCCGAAAAAGCCCTGAGGGCGTCACTTCTGCTCTGCTTCATGAATCCCGATCCTTCCTGTCGGTATACCTGATAGCCCAGACGAAAACGACCGTCGATACGCCGGCTCCGACAGCAGCCTCGGTTATTGCGACATCCGGCGCGTGAAGAAGGTAGAAGAGCAGGGCGGAGAGAAGACTCACCGCCGAGAGGGCGATGACCCCATGCAGCAGATCCCCGCTGGAGAGTGCGTAAACCGCAAGCCCAATGATCAGGATGATGAGTACGATCGTCATCGGTTCCCTCCCTTCCTGAGCTCATTCTGTGCCCGGGGAGGCTTCCAGGGCATGACCCCCGCCTGCCAGATAAATCGCGCCACGATATGGGATCCGGTCGGGGCTGAGATGAGAAAAAAGAGCATGATTATTACAACCCGGGCTGTTACGGCAGTGCTCCCTGAGAGGATAAGGGCCCCGATAAAGATTGAAAAGACTGCCGTTGTCCCGCAGAGCGAGCCCGCCTGGAGCCGGGAATAGGGATCGGGGAAGCGGAATAGGCCGACTAATCCCGCAGTCCCGAATATCATGGCTGTGAGAAACAGAAGTCCGGCGAGCACTTCACGGATGATCATGAGGTTACCCCTGCCCGTCTCCGGATTCCCCGATTCTATCTTTGAGAAAGCGGGCTATGGCCAGGAATCCGAGGAAACCGAAAATATCGTAGACAAGCGCCACATCCAGATAGAGAGAGCGGCCCTGACGCACACCCCGCAGCACGAGAAATGCCAGCACCACCCCGGAGAGCACATTCAAGGCTACCAGACGGTCGGCAGTGGTCGGACCGGCCAGCAGGCGCACGACGCAGACTGCTGCACAGATGAGTGTAAACCACTGCATCACATCAAGCATGATCAGCCTCACGACCACACCCTCCCGAGATACTTCTCCATCCTCCCCTTGACCGCATCTCCGGCAGCCTTGGCATGACTGGTGCTGCAGAAAAACCAATGGACTGTCAGGTGGTCATCGTTGAGATCAAGCGTCACGGTTCCAGGAGTGAACGTTATCGTGGAAGCGAGCACCATCCGTGCCACATCCGAGCGGAGCCGGGTCCTGAAGTGAACGATCCGGGGTGAGGCGCGGCCGGTGACCACCGCAATGAGCATAACGATGCTTGACTGATAGAGAAAGAAGACGACCATGACAAGAAAGCGGATGAGATACAGCGGGCGCGGAAGGAAGTAGTGAATATTCGCCTCATGCTTCGGCAGGAACACATCATAGACGAGTGCGGCAATAAGCAGCGAGCCGGCGCCTCCGGCAGCAAGCGAGAAGACCTCAGTATTGCCGGTGAAAAGCAGCCAGAGGAGAAACATCACCACGGCTGTCACAGCAAACCTGATAAGCTGCCAGCTTCGTTCCGCTCTCACCTCAGCCCTCCTTCAGACAGATACGTTCGTGAAACTCCTTTGCGTCGGAAGCTTCCCGCAGCTCGTCCCTGAAGATCGGGTCGTGAAGCAGGCGGGCCAGCTTGGAGAGCAGCCGCAGGTGCAGAGCTGCGCTCTGAACCGGTCCTGCCATCAGGAACAGCAGCGATACCGGCTGACCGTCAGGGGTCTCCAGCGTGAGCGGGGGATCGAGACTCGCAGCTGCAAGGACAGTGGAGGAGACCGCCTGTGAGTGAGCATGCGGCACTGCGCAGCCGAACCCCAGGCAGGTCGACGCCAGCTGCTCCCGCTCCAGCACATCCCGGATCAGCATTTCGGTATCCTCAACCGCCCCGGTACGGGCAAGCCGCTCAGCCAGGAGTCTTACAACCTGCTCCTTGTCGAGCGGCAGCTTCCCTCCTGGGCTCTTCCCCTGGATGAAAATACACTCAGCCGGCAGTCTCGTGCAGATAGCTCCCATACCCTATACCTCTTCATCTTCAGGGACCAGACCCGATACCCAGTCCACCGGGAGGGTGAACATGATGCCCGTTCCCGGGTTATCCAACCCGCCGACAATGTCATCAATCATAGTTTTCAGTCTCTCAATCGTCTCCGGGTTTCTCACAACCGACAGAATAGTCTTGTTATAGGGCTTGTTGCCCTTCATAAACTCCTTGAACCCGGCAAAGAGCGGAACCTCATAGGTGAGAAACCGTCCCATGCCTTCGGAGTCGAGTATGGTCGCACCGGTAACCCCAGCCTCCATATAGGCCTCGAGCACTTCTTCAAGATACTCCTCGTTGTTCAGCACACACACCAGCAGTTTCATGACAGCGGCACATCCCCTCTTACAGTGTACCTTAGTGCACCTGCGGTAATTTGTCAAAGATTCTTTTCCCTAGGGCGTTTCTCCGAACGTCAAATTGGAGAAAAGACAGCTGAAGAGGGCTGCTCAGGTTAACATTTTCCCGGAATTACCGTAGTATCTGCGTATGGACGGAAAAACCAGAGCTCATATTACCCCCGGCGTGCGGGTGAAGATAGTGCTGAAACAGGACCAGCGGACAGGAAAACTGACCGAGGGCGTGGTAAGCCGTATTCTGACCAAGGCTGCCGTTCACCCCCGCGGCATCAAAGTGCAGCTCACCGACGGACAGGTCGGAAGGGTTCAGCACGTCGTAGACCTTCCCCCCGATGTGCTCGATGAGGTCGCTGCCCGACAGGAAGCCTCCCCGGAGCCTGATGAGAAGCAATAACATCCGCCGCAGTCATTCCCTCAGAGCCGACTGAGCCAGCGCAAGCGCTGTGCCGTAGCGATATGTCTTAAGTTCCTCACCGACTGCAGCCAGCAGTTCTGCGGCCTGTCCCTCCCCTGAGAACCCGGCGGTGAGCTCATTGAGCACTGCGCATGCAGCGGCATGATCTGCAAGCTCCAGAGCTTCGCAGAAGCTGATAAGCAGCTGACGGGCTTCAGGCGGGAATAGTCGCCCGGTAAGTT
>CAYSRK010000309.1:0-7867 GCA_964433385.1 uncultured Spirochaetales bacterium | reverse complement strand
GATCGACCGCACGATGATCCAGTTCCGCATCCTCAACCTGCGCCGCGGACCGGCGGTGCAGGCCCCGCGGGCTCAGGCCGATAAACACGCCTACAGCATGCTGGCCAAGCAGGTGCTTGAGGCGCAGACTAATCTCGAACTCTTTCAGGATACAGTCACCGATATCCTCGTCGATGAACGCAGGGGGTGTGCGGTCGGAGTGCGTACCGAACGCGGCCGGACCTTCAGGGCGAAGACCGTCGTTCTGACGACCGGGACGTTCATGGAGGGGAAGATCTTCATCGGGGCCTTCGAATCTCCGAGCGGCCGGCTCGGGGAACCGGCTGCCGTGGGGCTCGGAACCGCCCTCAGGGCAAAAGGGTTTGCGGTAGGCCGCATGAAGACCGGCACTCCTGCAAGGGTCAGGAGCTCCAGTATTGACTACAGCCGGATGGAGAAGCAGCCGGGTGACAGCGTCATGCAGCCCTTTTCATTTTTGCCGCAGCCGGCCGAACGTCCGTCGCTGCCCTGCTGGATCACTTACACCAACGAACGGACGCATGAAATCATCCGCGGGAACTTGGGAAGCTCCCCCCTGTTCAGCGGCCGGATAGCCGGTTCGGGACCGCGCTACTGCCCCTCAATCGAGGACAAGGTGGTCAAATTTCCTGACCGGACCCGCCATCAGATATTCGTCGAGCCTGAAGGGGAGGGAACCGAGGAGATGTACCTCAACGGCATCTCATCCTCACTGCCCGAAGAGGTTCAGGAGGAGTTTATCAGATCAGTCGCAGGACTGGAGGAGGCTCAGATTATGCGTCCCGGGTACGCGGTGGAATACGACTATCTCGACCCGACCCAGCTCTTCCCGAGCCTCGAGACAAAGCGCATTCGGGGGCTGTTCACCGCCGGGCAGACGAACGGCACCTCCGGCTATGAAGAGGCTGCGGGGCAGGGGCTGCTTGCCGGCATCAACGCCTCCAGAATGGTTGACGGCCGGGAACCGATAGTTCTGTCGCGCTCCGAGGCTTATATCGGGGTCCTTATCGATGATCTGGTTACCAAGGGAACCGAGGAGCCCTACCGGATGTTCACTTCCCGGGCCGAGTATCGCCTGAACCTGCGTCATGATACAGCCGACGAGCGGCTTACCCCCCTCGGGTATGAGCTCGGGCTGGCAGGTAACCGGCGGATGGAGAGTCTTTCGGTGAAGCTTGAGCGCGCACAGGAGGTCAGGGAGCTGCTGAGAAACTGCGCCTTCGAGGGAAAGCCGTGGATCGTACACCTGAAAAACCCCCGGGTGACCATCGAGGATGCCGTTGTCTCCATTGAAGCCCTCTCCGGTTATACCCCTGAGGTGCTGCGGCATGTTGAGCTTGATGTCAAGTATGCCGGCTACATTGAGCGGCAGAACCGTCAGATCTCGCGCTTCAGTCGCCTTGAGCGAATAACCATCCCCCCGGACTATGACTACAGCCGGGTAGAGGGCCTTTCAAACGAGGCGAGGGAAAAGTTCAGCAGGATCAGGCCCTTGTCGGCAGGGCAGGCCTCCCGCATATCAGGGGTCCGCAATTCTGATGTCGCCGTCCTGATGGTCGCTCTTAAGAGGCGGTAAGCATGGACAGCCGCAATGCAGCCGTACTGGAGGCGGGATTAGAGGCCCTGAAGATACCCGCCGATGAGCAGACTCTGGCGCGTATCAGACGCTATGCAGACGAGATTGACCTATATAACAGCAGTTACAAGCTCATAGGTGCAGCTGACATGCGCGAGCTTGTTATCCGTCACATCCTCGACTCGCTCTCACCTTGCCCGGTCCTCCTGAAGGAATGGCGGAGGATGGGCCTGCCTCCGGGTTACGCTGACGCCGGGTCCGGGAGCGGGCTGCCCGGCATCCCGCTTGCGCTCGCGCTGCCTGAGGCGCAGGCGGTTCTGATTGAACGGTCGGGAAGACGCGCCGGTTTCCTGCGCAGCGCGACGGCTGCCGTAGGCAGGCCTGACATTGAAATTATCGAGCAGGATCTCAGGAGCGTTACCCGCAGGTTTCACACCGTGGTCTTCCGAGCCTTCCGGCCCCTGCCCGAGGTTTTTGCCCTTCTGGACCGGATCACCCTCCCCGGGGGTTTTCTCCTTGCCTATAAAGGGAAAAGAGAGAAGGCTCAGGAGGAGCTTGACCGGCTGCAGCCGCTGCTGCCTCCGGGGTGGGAGGTTTCTCTCGAGCCGGTTCCGGTTCCCTTTCTTGATGCTGAACGGCACGTCTGTCTGCTGAAAAAACCGGCACATACGGCTGCCGAACGGCAGTAACGGCTCCCTTGTTTACTTGTGTTAAAACCCGCAAATCGCTATAGTTCCGGTTATGAACATCTTTGAGTCGCTGCTCCTCGGAGTCGTGCAGGGGGTAACCGAGTTCCTGCCAGTCTCCAGTTTCGGGCATCTGGTCGTCCTTCAGCACCTCATGGACCTCCCCGAGGTCCCGGTGCTCTATGACATTCTGCTTCATACGGCTACCCTTGCGGTCATCATGATATTCTTTCGCCGCCGCGTTATCCGGCTTGCAGCTGCCCTGTACAGGGCTCTGAGAGGGAGGATGGACGTTGAGGACCGACGTGAGATGAAGACTGTCACAGCGATCGGCATCGGTACCGCGGTAACCGGGGTCATCGGGCTGGGGGTCAGAAGCATGGAGCTGCATGAGAACGAAACGCTTGTCTTTGCGCTGTTCATCGTAACCGGGATAATCCTCCTTCTCGGGCGGTTCATCATCCCGACAGCAAGCGTTGATGAGCCTCGGCCCGTGCACGGCTTCATCATCGGAGCTGCGCAGGGCATCGGCACGCTTCCCGGCATTTCCCGTTCGGGCATCACGATAACAGCAGCCCTGATAAGCGGAGTCTCAAAGGAGAAGGCCGGAGAGCTCTCCTTCCTCCTCTCGATTCCGGCAATTCTCGGGGCACTGGTGCTGGAAGTCAGCAGCGCTGCTCCTTCCGGCCAGTCTTTGGATGCAGCCAACGTTATAGCGGGCATGGCAGCCTCAGTCGTTGCCGGTTTTTTCAGCCTGAGCATGCTGATGGCAGTCATAAAAACCCGGAAGCTTCACTATTTCAGCGCCTACCTCATCCCCCTCGGGATTATCGGCCTCGCACTCCTCTGATCGGCTGCGGTATGCTTTAAAACGTACGCTGTTGTGTGGTATACTGCCGACAGTGCCGGGCTGACAGTTATCTGCCCGCAGGGCATCATGTGACTGTGACCGTTACGGAGGGGTGTGTGAAAGCCAAATTATCCTATTCCCTGGCTGCGCTGCTGGTATTTGCCTCGGCCTTGCTGGGTGCTGCGGCCCTGGCGAGTTCCCTCTTTTCCGCAGGAAGCGACTTTCCCCCATTTCTGACCAGGCTCTCGGGAGTTCTGGGTTCCCTCCTGCCAGGTGCTGCCTGGGCTCTGCCCGGTATCCTCCTGCTTATCGGAGTCTTCCTATTGATGTCAGGGTCGAACTCCGCCTTCAGGCCAGTCCTGCTGTTCATCCTTCTGCTGAGCCTAAGCGCTGCAGTTTTTCTCCATCTCGTATCCGAAGACGGATCCCAGGCACTGATCAGGCTCATCCCCCGGGATTACACCTCGCGCCAGGCTGCAGCAGCTGTGCTTGGGGTAATCATCCTCGAGCTTGCCGCACTCGCTCTGTGGGTCCGCCGTCTGCAGCGTCGTTCCCGCCGATCCGAAGAGGATGTGAAAACGTTGAGATCCGGTTCACGCCGGGGAAAAAAGGCGGGAAAAGGCGCCGGGGAGCCGGCAGCGGTACCGCATCCGGCATACCGTCCCAACGAAGGGGAGCATGTCGTTGAGGCAGGGGAGGATCTGTTCACCGTTTCTCATGGAGAGAATTCCGACGATGACGCGCTTGAAGTCTTCGAAGATCCGTCCAACCTGACGCTTACATTTCCCAGAATTCCTGAGCTGCCGAAGATGAATCGTATCGGTCGTACCAAGGACCGAATCCAGCAGGAGATGGAATTTGAGCAGGCGCCTGCAGCCGAGGAGCATGCACAGCAGGTAAGCTCTCCGGATGATGCCCGGAAGACCGCCCGGTCCCCGGTCCCCGCTGCAGGGGAGCCAGGGGCTGAAGCGCCGCGCAGCGCTGTCGTGAAAGAACATCCTGAGCAGCAGGGTGAGGGAGAAGAGCAGGTAATCCAGCAGGAGCCGGCTGAAGAGGCTCCCGGGTCTGAGGATGAGTTTGTTCCCGGAGTCATCGGGTTGAGCTCCCGTACTGCCGACGAACAACCGGAGAGCCGGAGCACGTTCACGCTGCACCGGGGCGGCTACCTGCAGCCCCCCGATGATCTGCTGGTAGATTATCCCGATATATCGAGCATTATTGACGAGCATACCCGTAAAGCGGGCGAAGTGCTTATGCAGACCCTGCGTGAGTTCAAGATTGAAGCCGCCCTGACCGGCGTGCAGAAGGGACCGGTGGTCACCATGTTTGAGATCATGCCCGCTCCGGGCATCAGGGTCCAGACGATCACGAACCTTGCTGACAATATTGCCCTGCAGCTGGCCGCCTCACGGGTCAGGATCGTTGCACCTATCCCGGGCAAGCAGGCGGTCGGCATTGAGATTCCCAACCGCAAACGCTCCATAGTCGGCTTCAAGGAGATGCTCGCTGAGATGGACAGGTATACCGACTATGCTGTGCCCATGGTTCTGGGGACCGATATTACCGGGGAGAAGCAGATCATCGATCTGGTGAAGACCCCCCATCTGCTTATCGCCGGGGCCACCGGCTCTGGAAAATCGGTCTGCGTGAATTCGCTTATCTGCTCCATCCTCTTCAGGCGCAGCCCCAAAGAGGTGCGGATCATCATGGTCGATCCGAAGATCGTCGAGCTGAAGCTCTACAACCACATTCCTCATCTGCTGACTCCGGTCATAACCGAACCGAAAAAGGCGCTGAAGGCGCTGCAGTACTGCATTCTGGAGATGGAACGGCGCTACAGCCTCCTGGACAGTCTCAATGTACGCGATCTGCCATCGTACAACAGGAAGGCGGCCGCCATGCAGTACGCCCGGGAGCGGCTCCCCAATATCGTGGTGATCATAGATGAATTTGCTGATCTTATGACTACGACGGGCAAGGAGCTTGAGGGGTATCTTGCCCGGCTTGCCGCAATGGCGCGGGCTGTGGGAATCCACCTGGTTCTGGCCACCCAGCGTCCCTCGACCAATGTGATAACCGGAATTATCAAGGCAAACATACCCTCACGGATAGCTTTCATGGTTACGAGCAATACCGACTCGCGGATCATTATCGATCAGCCCGGGGCTGAAAAGCTCCTTGGGCGGGGAGACATGCTCTTCTCCTCCTCCTGGGACCCGATTCCTTCGAGGATTCAGGGAGCATTTCTCACCGAGGAGGAGGTTGAGAGGGTGGTGGCCCATGTGAAAGCCCAAGGAGAACCTGACTATCTGGATGAGGAGTACTTCCGGGATGATGATGAGGATGATGAGTATGAGGGAAATGAGTCGGACGACAGTGATGATCTGATGCAGGAGGCGCTTAAGATCGTCTCCCAGCGGGGTTCCGCCTCCGCATCCTACCTGCAGCGGCGGCTGAAAATCGGCTATAACCGGGCTGCCCGTTTAGTCGAGGAGATGGAGGAGCGCGGCATAGTGGGTCCTGCCCAGGGAAGCAAGCCGCGTGAAGTTATCCGGATGCCGGGATTGGAGTAGCAGAGCATGAACCAGGAAAGCCCGACCACATTCAGCTGCGCCGTGCGCAACTTGGATCTGATCTCCCTCAAGGATGCAGTTCTCCCGATCGGCAGCAAGGAAGTATTCTTCAATTTCAGCGTCTACGAATCGATCAAGATTATCAAGGGAGTGCCGGTTTTCCTTGAGGATCACCTGCAGCGGCTGTTCGAATCAGCCGCACGGCTGGAGATCGTCCATACTATTACCGATGATGACATCATCTCCATGGCCCGCAGGCTTATTGATGCTGACCGCATCGAAAAAGCGACTTTGCGGGTGCAGCTCATTGGGGGAAGTGAGCCTACACTCTTCCTGTTTCCCGAGCAGCTTCCCCGCTACAGCGGAGAGCTCTATCGCCGCGGCGCATCCGCGGTTACCTACCTCGGAGAGCGTATTCTTCCCGAAGTGAAGTCAAATTCGCTGCTGCTCAACTATCTTGCCCAGCGGGAGGCCGTGAAGCGGCATGCCCTTGAGGCCCTGCTCATTGACCGTGAGAACAGGATCATGGAGGGCTCTCGGACCAACGTCTATGCAGTTTCAGGCAGTACCCTCATAACTGCCGGGGCCGGTGTGCTTGCAGGAGTGACGCGCAAGCACATTCTCGAAGCCGCCCAGGACGAAGGGATAGACATCTGTTTCGAAGCACCGCTGCTCGGCCGTCTCTTCAACGGAGATTATGACGAACTGTTCATCTCAAGCACAAGCATGGGAGCTATGCCCCTGATCCAGGTGGATGACTGCATCCTTTCAGGTGATTTTTCCATCGCCGGCAGGCTGCACTCCCGGATTCAGGCCGCTGAGGCCGCCTATGTGAACGAGCGGCTTTCCTGAAATCCTGACAAAATCTGTTTCCTCATTTTGTTTCGCTCTGCTTTCAGTGAAAGTTTTTCGCTCTGCTTTCTGTAAAACTTTTACTTGACAGCGGCAGTTGTACGCGGTATTATGTAAACGGTTTTATAAAAGCACTTACATAACAGTGCAGGGAGGAGCAGGGATGGCCGCCGCCTCGACGATCTACGATGTAGCAGAGCTTGCCGGGATCAGTATTGCGACCGTTTCACGCTTTCTCAACACCCCCGACAAAGTTGCCGAGAAGACAAGGCGGAAGATCGAGCAGGCCATGACGGAGCTCTCCTTCGTGCCGCGCGCAGACGCGGTCGCCCGGGCTCGCGGAGGCATCAGGCGAATCGGGGTGATTACCCCGTTTTTTACCGCTCCTTCCTTTGTTCAGCGTCTGAGGGGCATCCACAGCGCCCTCGCCCAATCCCACTATGACCTCATAACCTACGCGGTAGATACCTCCGAGCAGCTGCGCAGCTACTACTCCGTACTCCCCCTGACGGGAAGGATAGACGGGCTGATCATCATGTCGCTTCCCTTCGATGCTGAAGATGAGGAGCGTTTTATCCGGCACAACCTGCCTGTAGTCAGCCTGGAGTTCAGCAGCCCGCAGTTTTCCAGTATTGTCATCGACAACCTACATGGCGGAGCGATGGCAGCTGACCATCTGTTTGGGAAGGGATATCGGAAACTTGCTTTCATGGGGGACTCGGGGCAGCCAACCTACAGCCTGCACGCGACCGAGGAGCGGCTTGCAGGCTTCCGCAGCCGGGCAGAAGCACTCGGCTGTCCGCTCGAGGAGCGGTTCATCAAATTTCACGACTACGGAATCGTGCCGACCAAAGCATGTGCCCTTACCATGCTCTCCGCTGCCGAACGGCCCGAGGCGGTCTTCTGCGCCTCGGACCTGCAGGCGCTCGGAGTGCTCAAGGCGGTGAGGGATCTGAGGATGCGGATTCCGGAGGATATCGCGGTTCTCGGTTTTGATGATATCGACGCGGCTGACTACGTGGATCTTACGACCATCGGGCAGTCGCTTGATCATTCAGGCGAACTTGCCGCCCGCAAGCTGCTTGAGCACATGGAAAATCGGGAAGCCCCGAGCACGAAGGCGCAGGTGAACCTGCGCCTGATTGAGCGCCACACCACCTGACAGGCTGTCGGGTGATTAGGAATATGGAATCTTCATAAAAATCAAGGAGGAATTTTATGAAAAAACGTAACTATTCAGCCTCTGCGGGAAATGAACCTGGGAAATAGTCAGGCGAGACAAAATCGGGGTATTTCCCGCAGAGGCTGAATA
>CAYSRK010000308.1:0-19942 GCA_964433385.1 uncultured Spirochaetales bacterium | reverse complement strand
CGGGGGCGGGGGCGCCGGGGGGGGCCGCCCCCCCCGCCCGGGGGCGCGGGGGCCCCCGCCGTAACGGCGGGTCAGTCGGAAATTTCGGGAATGAGGGAACTGCGGCACTGTTCGAACTCTCGGGTCAGGCCGAGGCGTTCGTACTGCTCTTTCGGAGCCTGAGCCCAGATCATCATCCGGATGAGCTTTTGAATCATCTCCTGCTCAAGCTCAGGATCATCGACCGGATGCTCCTGGAAATAGTCGCTGTGACAGTCAAAAAGCAGCGACTCTCGGATAAACTTCGTCGATTTAAAGTGTCCACCGATGGGAAAATAGCCGGGAATCTTGTAGACCGGAAAATTGGTGTATTTCAGGAATCTCCCCATCTCGATCTCATCGGCAACCTCCGGCCCGAGGAACTTCAGCAGCGTGGTCGGCATGGAACAGTAGTGGTACAGCGGCATGTTATCCTCCCGCTCGGGAGCCCTGAAGTAGGCATGGCGGCCGTCAAACACATTCACCGTGCCCCCGAACCAGCCGTAGATGATCTCTTTGCGGGAGGCAGGTTCCTCTTCGGCAATCACCGGAAGCAGGGAGCTTCCCTGCATAATTTCAGGCTGCTCAATATTGAAGTAATCGAGGAGCGTCGCGGAGATGTCAATGAGCTGGGCAAGGTTTCCGTCATGACGGCCGCTGTTCCTTGTTCCCGGAAGCCTGATCATAAGGGGAATATTGGTCAGCCGGTTGTAGGCATGCATGTAGTTCTTGCCGGTGAAACCGTGCTCACCGAGCAGGTGCCCGTGGTCAGTAGTCAGGATGATCATCGTATCATCGTACAGATCAAGCTGTTTCAGCGTATCGAGCAGCTTGCCGAACCACTTGTCGGTCATGGTGACGCAGGCGCTGTACTTCTTCTTCAGGTGTTCGATGGCATCCGCCGGTTCGGTCACCTCATGGTAGGAGGAGCAGTCAAACCGCGGTCCGGTGTAGGTGTCGTTATAGAGGTCGACAAACTCCTGCGGGGTGTCGAACGGCTCATGCGGATCGAAGACCTCAACCTGGAGGAAAAAGTCATCCTCATCCTTGTTCTCCTCAAGCCACCTGCAGGCTGCGGAAAAGGTGCGGGGCGTGGGATAATCCTCCTCCCGGACAAACTTCGTCCGGTTGAGCTCGTACTGCGTGAAGACGGTGCCGAGGTGTTCAAACTCCTCAGGCTGGGTAACCTTCGATACCCACGGGTCGTACTCCTGTCCCCTGATGTAGTCCCAGGTGTTGTACTCCTGCAGGTAGTTCTCCCCGCCGCGGTCCATGTAGTGGCAGTGGTCAGTGACGATGTGTGAGTAGACCTTGTGCTCCTTCATCAGCTTGTTGATGGAAAGGTCGAACGCCTCCACCGGTCCCCAGCCCCGTTCGAGAAAGTTGAGCCTTCCGGTAAGCAGGTCCCTGCGGGCCGGAATACAGGGGGCCGAACCGACGTAGTAGTTATCGAAAACGTGGGATTCCCCTGCAAAGCGGGTTATGTTGGGTGAGAGGACGGGGGTATCGGGATTGTAGGCGCTCAGGTACTCCCGGTTGAGACTGTCCATGAGGACAAGGATTGCTTTCATAATACTGCTTCTCCCATGAAGATTTTGCTGTACGCTGCCTAGACCCTGCAATAGAGACTTTCTGTTTATCTCCTGCCTTTTCTCTTCAGCATGGGAAGGATGAAGTTGAAAAAGACCAGGACTATGGCGAGAAACAGGAAGATCGTACCGAGGGTAAAGCTGCCGGTTATGATATTTCTAAACGATCCGTAGTACATGATCGCCCTTCTGTAGTTCAGTTCAATGATGCTCCCGAGGATAAAACCGAGGACCAGGGGACCGAGGGGATAGCGGTTCTTCTCCAGGATAAACCCGGCGATCCCGAAGAAGAGCATGAGCAGGGCGTCAAAGAACCGGTTATTGACGCTGTTGACCCCGATGACGCAGAACATGATGATGATGGGATAGAGGTACTGTTTCGGGACGGTGAGAATCTTGACGAACCCCTTGATAGCCAGCGACTCGATCGCAAGCATCAGCAGGTTCGCTATCAGGAAGGCGAACATGATCCCCCGCACGAGGGTGGGATTGTTGGTGAAGAGCATCGGCCCGACCTGGACTCCATGGATGATGAAACCTCCCATGATAACTGCGGCGACGGCATTTCCCGGGACACCGAGGGAGAGCATGGGAATGAGGGCTCCGCCGGCAACGGCGTTGTTCGAGGATTCGGAGGCGACAAGCCCTTCCTCGCTGCCTTCACCGAAGAGTTCAGGGTTCCTGGAGCGTTTCTTCGCCTGGGTGTAGGAGATCAGCGCCGCTTCCGGGCCGCTGAGTCCGGGGAGGATGCCGAGGGCAGTCCCGATAATCCCGGAACGGAACATGTTGACGGCGTGAAACTTAATCTTGGCCCACGAGGGCATGAAACCCTGCTTTTTGGTGAATATTGTCTTCTCGTTCTGCTTCTGCCCATGCATGACTGAGCTGAGCATTTCGGATACGGCGAAGATCCCGATTATGAGCACGATGATATTGAATCCGTTATCCAGATTACGGTTGCCGAAGGTGAATCGGGGGCGGGCGTCAATGGGACTCGTACCGACAAAGGAGAGGGTCAGTCCGATCAGCGTGGTGATAAGCCCCTTAAGCGCGTTGGCTCCGAGCAGCATGCAGACGAGACTGAGCGAAAAAACCGTGATGCCGAAGTAATCGAACGGACTGAACATGATCGTCACT
Source organism: uncultured Spirochaetales bacterium (assembly GCA_964433385.1). Lineage (GTDB taxonomy): Bacteria > Spirochaetota > Spirochaetia > JABMQR01 > JABMQR01 > M55B182. The sequence continues at coordinate 17,198 of CAYSRK010000308.1, read as the reverse complement.
TTCGCCAGGAGGGGGGAGAGCGTCAGCAGCGCAACAGCGCCGATAAGCCCCCCGACAACGGACGAGAAGATGGCAAGCCCGATAGCATTGCCTGCCTGCCCCTTCTGGGCCAGCGGATACCCGTCAAAGGTGGTGACGATGGATGAAGGTGTACCGGGTATCCGCAGGAGGATAGCTGATATCAGTCCTCCTGATACCCCGCCGACATAGACGGAGACCAGCAGCGAGAGGGCAGTCAGGGAATTCATTCCGTAAGTCAGCGGGATTACGAGCGCCACGGCAACGCTGGAGGAGAGCCCGGGTATGGCCCCGAAGACAATGCCGTAGGCGACCCCGGCAGACATTATGAGAATGGTTAAGGGATTGAGAACACTCAGCAGCACTTCAATCATAACAGCACCCCCTGCGCACTAGAACAGCCTGCCTTTCGGCAGCATGATATTGAACAGATCACCGAACAGGTAATTCACGATAACGATAATTCCCAGCAGAAGCAGACATCGAAGCAGCACCTGCTTCCAGGTTCCCGTACTGCCGTTATAGACGTAGGTCAGGTAGTTCACGGTAAAAAAGAGAAACAGGGCTGTCGCAATGAAGAAACCGACATAGTACAGCGCAAGCAGGTAGAGCGCGAGCGACAGGAGAAATATCCCTCTGACCGACCGGAACAGCTCGAGAAAGACGAAGGTCCGCCCCTCCCTTCGTACTGCCAGCTGTATGATCAGGATGACGATCGAGACCATCAGCAGGATAAGTATATACTGCGGAAAGAGCGCCGGTCCTCCGGAAGTGTCAAACTTCGGGGTGACATAGGTTGTCGTCTGCACGAGCAGGACGACAGAGACTCCAAGCAGTACCAGTAAAAATACAATTTCCATACTTCCCGCTCCCGGCTGGGGGCTTCAGAGACTGTACTCTGAAGCCCCTGCCTGACATTGTACGTATAAGGTGACCGCTACATCATCTTTGCGGCAGCTTCCTCACAAGTCCTCTCGTACTCCTCAAGGAACTTCACATAGCTCTCCCGGTCCAGGAAGGAAACCTTGGTAAAGGTGTCGCCTTCAAACTTCGCCACGAATTCGGGGTTGGCAAGTACGTTCTTCATCGCTCCCTCAATAGCGGTAAGTATCTCAACCGGGGTGTCCTTCGGTGCCCAGATCCCCTGCACTTCCTCGAGGACCATGTCAAATCCGAACTCATTGAGAGCCGGAACGCCCGGAAGGAAGCCGCTTCTCTCGGGACCCCAGATACCGATGGCCCGAAAATCGCCGGATTCGATATAGGGAATGGTCTTCGCGGTGGAGTCGATGTACGCCTCAACCCTGCCGCTGAGCAGCTCGGGCGGTTTCACCGAAACGCCGCCGATATCGACGATATTGAAATCCACACCCATCTGCTCTTCAATAGCCAGCGTGGCCATCTGCAGTGAGGTTCCTACCGGTGCACCTACGTTGAGCTTCCCGGGGTTCTTTCTTGCGGCCTCGATCAGGTCGTTGAAGTCCCGGTACTCCGAGTCTCCCCGGACAACCAGGACCTGCTCGGCGCTTCCGTAGGCGGCTACCTGCTCAAAATCCCTGAAGGTAAAGTCAAGCCCGGCGAGAACCCGCTGGACGCTGAAACCGGGAACCGCAATTAGAAAGGTGTAGCCGTCGTTCTTCTCGTTCATGACATGCCGCGCCCCGACTGAACCGCCGGCACCGGTAATCTGGCTGAGCACCACTTCCACATCGGGGAACTCGTTGTTGAGGTAGTTAATCAGAATCTGGGCAGGCGTGCCGGTGGAACCGCCGATAGGAAACGGAACGATAAACTGAATGTCCTTCTGCGGATATACCTTGGTCTCCTCGGCTCCCCCTGCGGCAAACAGCGCCGCGGCAATCGTAAGCACGAGAGCAGCTGCAATGATTCTCTTTTTCATACTCATGTCCTCTCCTTTTCAATTTTTCTGTATACTGAAACAGCAGAACCGCTGCCGCAGTGATCACAGGCCTCCCTGGCCTGCAGATGCACATCAGTTATCTGATGAGGTCCATATGGGTCAGAACTGCGTAGAACACCTGAGAGACATGGGCCGCCATCATCCGGTTAGCACGCTCCATATCATGATCCAGGATTGCCCTGAGCACCGCATCATGCTCACGGATGGATGCCTGCAGCCGACCGGATATCTCAAACTGCTTCTTCCGGAAAGGACCGGTCTTCACGAGACTGCGTTTTACCACCTCAGCAAGGACCGGGTTGTGCATCCCGGATACCAAAGCTGTGAGGAATTTCCTGTTTATCACCGAGTACCCGTCAACATCATCATGCTCGGCAGCCTGCTGAGCCTGTGCGTGAACCTCCTGCAGCTGCATCCGCTCTATCATGGTCATCCGTCCGGCTGCAAACCTGGCGCACAGTCCTTCTATCTCAGCTGCCGCTTCAAACAGGTTCTGCAGATACTCTTTATCAGGAGTGATAATCACCGCTCCCCGGTTCGGCCTGATCTCGACAAGTCCTGCCGATTCAAGCTGCCGCAGGGCTTCCCGTACCGGGGTCCTCGATACACCGTACCTGAGAGCGAGACTTTTCTCGTCCAGTTTGGATCCGAGTTCGTAGAATTCATTGAGTATATCGTTGGCTATGGAGCGGCGGATGACGTTGGCCAGAGAGTCGCCCTGCTCGATCACCAGTTTCGGCGAAGAATTTTGGGGTTCTTCAAGGTCCATTGAAAGCTTTTCAGAGGAAGATTTCATGGCCGCGCTCCTTACTGCATCGTTATGTATACTATTTAAAGTTATTGTACACATCATAGCATCGTTGTATTTAGCTGTCAATAAAAAAAAGTTCAAATTGATCAAAAAAAATTCCTGAACCTGTTAAGATTGCTTTCTTTATGAATGTTATCACCAGTAATTTTGTTTCTAATGTCCGTTTATTCCTTTTTCGCAACTTTCAGTCATCCCAAAACAGGGATGTTGAGAAGATGTCGTACTGCGGAGTACGGCAGACAGAGAGGTAGTTGGTTATTGGTAACCGCACCATAGCAAGCTGTATGAGATGCCCTCAATCTCTGCTATGATTACGGGTGACTTTCAATTCTGCTGAATGAAGGCAATATTCTGTCAGCGTGCACCCTCTGAGGAGGTACGGTTCTGTTCTCTTAGGATCGGGAACAGCGGCGGCTCTGGTTGTATTTAATGAGTTCAACCTTCTGTCCATCAAGGTTCCATAACAGTAACGATCCCCAGCCGCTTTCGGTACTGCATCGGGGGATGAGGAGTTCAATGGGCAGACCTTCAGAATCTTTGGTAACTCGTGTGCATAGAATTGCACCCTGATGGTAGGCTGCGGCGGCTGTCGCTCCATCTGTGACTGGAAGGGTGCGCCCCTGCTTCATTGGTCCGTACTCAATTTACCCCACTGCAGAGCTGCACCTGTATCAACAGAAAATGCCCAGCTGGCGAATGAAGTCGATACATATCGCAACAGACCATCTGATTATTCCTTTCAGCTCCTTCGGACAACGTATCAACACCTACACGCAACTGCCTCAGCGAGAGAGCTGAGATATACCCTATGTTCATCGGGAAGCTGGTTGAACCGCGCGTGCACCTGTGCATTCGCGCTATGGCTGATCAGCTTAGAAAGGACATTCGTGTCGAGCAGAAATTTTATGATGGAAGATCCCTCGGTTGATCGGATGACCGTTCAGGAACTACCTCTATCTCGTTATAGAGCTTCGTACGCAGTACTTATTTCAATGAAACGGCAGGCTCCCTGTTGTACTGATCAGAAAAACCAAGAGAGGCCGCAGGTTTTCCATGTTTTGTTATTACCTACGGAGTTTCTGATACAGCAAGGCTGATGACCCGGCTCAATTGACTTTTCGCTTCCTGCAATTGCCATCTCCTCACACTATCTCCTCATCTTATCAGCAATAACATAACTAGCCAGTCTGGACATCAATATGTATACTGCTTTCATTGGTTCATCAGAACCCGTATTTCTGTTCTGTTCGCACTGCAGGAACCTCCCGGTCATCTGGCTGACTTCGCTGCCAACCTTCTGTTCCGGGTATCGCGGATTCGAATCATGCCGACTTTGTTCGTTCCCTCCCCCACTCATATTTCAACATTGAATATCAGGCGGACTGCTGCGCCGATACCGAAGGAGAAGGCTGCCACGCCGAGACTGATAAGGGCCATCTCACCGAAGCGCTTTGAAAAGGAGTAGTCCTTTGCCACTGCTATATAGTAGTTGAACAGGAGGATGATCAGGACGGAGACTGCGAGGGTAACTGCAAGGCAGACAAGGTAATGGGAGAAGATCAGGAAGGGAAGAATCAGCAGGAACACAGTAATGATATAGGCTATGCCGGTATAGATCGCCGATTTCAGCGGCTCCTTTGCCCCGTCGGTCCTGCTTGAAAGATACTCAGAGGCGGCCATGGAAAACGATGCTGCAATTCCGGTGATCAGACCAGAGAGGGCGATGATGCGGGTATTCTGGAAGGCGAAGGAGAGCCCTGCCAGCGTTCCGGTCAGCTCCACAAGGGCGTCGTTAAGCCCGAGTACGACCGAACCGAGGTAGTCGAGCCGCTGTTCATGAATCATCCCGAGCAGCTCAGCCTCGTGCTCCTCCTCCTGCCGAACAATCTCCGGAAGGCCGGGTATATAGGCATCAAGGCCTGCATAGTCTATCCCGGCCGCCTTGCTCTCGTCCCGCTCAAGCAGCTTCAGACCGAAGGTAATTCCGAACAGGCGCGTGAGCAGCAGAAAAACCCGCACCTTGGCATACTGCGGCTTCAGCTCTCTCCCGGTGATCCGCAGGAGCTTGCGGTAGTGAGCCAGCTCGTGCTCGGCAATCCGGGTGAGGACCTCAGCATTCTTTTTATCCTTGACCAGCTTGGCAGTCCTGGTATAGATAAGCCAGGCATTGATCTCATTCTGCTGATCGGTAAGGATTCGGCGCATTATCACAGCCGGCATATCTGCGGTATTCATGACAGGTCACCCCCATGTATATGCTATTGATCACAGCGTATCACAAACTGCCAGATCTCAGCAACTGAAGGCGAAAAGAGAGCCGCGGCAGATAAGAACCGCGGCTCCTGAGTATTCCTGATTGTTTCTTGAACAGGTTACGAAACCAGCTTTCCCGCAATGACTGCCACACGCTCTCCGAGCACCTCGGCTACCGAGAGCTCAAGCTCGCTGGGAAGCCGTGCTCCATCCGGCCCTGCAATGGTTGTCGCCCCATAGAAAGAACCTCCCTCCATAGCACCGGCACTGAAGAGCGCCCCTTCGTTCTGGGGAACGCCTACATAGAGCATCCCGTGATGGAGGAACGGAACAGCGCTGGTCAGAAGAGTCGATTCCTGTCCGCCGTGCTGGGTTGCGCTGCTGGTGATAAGCCCGAAGGGCTTCCCGATCAGCTTCCCGGACTGCCACAAACCGCCGGTCGCATCGAGAAAGTACTTGAACTGGGCCGGCATATTCCCGAACCGTGTGGGAAAGCCGAATATGAAACCGTCAAACCGTTCAAGGTCTGAAACCTCAGCCTCCGGGATATGAGAAAAAGCCTTCTGCGCCTCAAGCGCTCCCATCTTGCCCAGGATCTCCTCACTTAAGAGTTCAGGGATTCTCAGGATCTCAGCCTCACCGCCGGCCTTCCTGACCCCTTCAGCCGCCTTGCTGACCATCGTATAGTTTCTTCCGTAGGTCGAGTAGAAAAACAAACCAATCTTCATCACAGAGCCTCCTCAAGCGTCAGTCCGAGTTTTCTGCAGATTCTGCCGAGTTCCTCAAGCTCCTGCGGATTCAGGACTGACATATGGTGTACAATTGCTTCCGCATGCTGCGGAAAAACCTCTGCAATGCACTCCCGTCCGGCATCCGTCAGCCTCACATAGACCTTGCGACGGTCATCGACGCAGCGCCTGCGCTGAATCAGCCCCTTCTTCTCAAGGTTGTCTATGACCAGCGTCATATTTCCCTTCGATTTGAGGATCTTCCGCGAAAGCTCCTGGGAGGTAAGCTCCTCTTTATGGTAGAGGGCCTCGAGCACTCCGAACTGGCTCAAGGTAAGACCTCCGATCCACCCCGGACTCTTTTCAAGAGCTTTATTCAGGGAGTTGACCGCTCTGATGAGCTTCGTATAGGCTGCCAGACTCAATTGTGCATTATTCATAGTTCAATGTTAAACTATTCAATACTGAACTGATTGTCAAGCACTATGCTTCACTTTTTTTATTTCTGTACTAACATTGCCTCAAAGAGGTGCGCAGCACCAGTCTCTGCCAAAACCAGGCCCCCCTCCCCTTTACGATTCAGCATCTGGAGGCTACACTGATTGTTGTACAATCTGTACATCATAAGGAGTCAGAATATGGCCAAGGATCCAAAAGCAAGCCTAGAGGTGCTCACCTCGACAAAGATTCAGCAGCTGCTTATTGCATTGTTATTCATCGCAATGGGAATGATGGGATTCGCATCTGCTTCAGGGGATGGAAGTCAGCTTTCCCGTGAAATTTCCCGTATGTTCGGCGGAGACCGGGAACTCCTGCTCTACATCATCTCTGTAATTGAACTGCTCTGCGGAATCTTCCTTATCGCTCAGTTCTTCCTGAAAGGAATTCCAGACAAGGTCGGTAAACTTGCACTCACCATCATTTTGGTCTTCTGGCTTGCACTGATCGTCATCCTCGATATCCTGACAATCGACTTTGGCGGCTTCAGAGGAGCTGACTGGTTCTCCTGGATCGAGCAGGTGGTACTGCACCTCATTGTACTGGCAAGTATTGTACAGCTGCAGAGTTGACTCAGTCACAGCAGACCGGATTCTCAGTAAACGGTGAACTGGGGGGCAGAGACCTCGATGCCGGCTCTGCTCAGTCTGGCGGCGGTACGCCTGCCGCAGCAGCGCTGACCATCATCCCCAATCCCCCTCGGAGCCCTTCATAAACGATGCAATTGAGATGATGCGTTCACCGAGCACCTCAATATGGTCAGTCCCTGCCGCCATCTCCTCTGGGGATCTCCCGTCGCCCGGATCAAGCATCCAGTAGAGCACGCAGCGACTGCCGAACCCGCGGACTCCCGTAGGCAGTACCTTCAGCCTGGGTGAACGGCGCAGCAGATCTTCCCAGTACGAAATTATCGATTCCCTCTTACGGACCACCGTTCCCCGCGGGGGCGGGAACGGAGTCTCAAATCGGCACTCAGGGGAGAGCAGCCGCTTCAGCAGCGGGTAGTCACGGAAATTCAGCGCATCAATATAGGAAAGAGCACTCCTTGCGGCTGCCTCAGCCTTCTTCATTACTGCCGGGCTCATCTTGTCACCTCCATCGTTCAGGGCATGGGGATATTTTGAGCATAGGCTCTGAGTCCTTCATCGTATTTGACACAGTCTCTCAGGCATCCTATGATTGAGAACAGACCGGGGAAGCTTCACCGTGAACGGACCTCCCCGTACGAAACCGGAGGTACTGATGCACCGAGCTCCTCGCAGATCAGCTGCACCTGTCGAGAAAAACCGTGTACCATTGATCAAACTCACCTGCTGTGCCCTCCTCTGGGGGGGAGCGCTTGCCGCCGGAAGAATCGTCACTCCCCACCTGCCCACTGCAACGATTGTCTGGGTACGGTTTCTCCTGGCGGGAACGGTGCTGACGCTCACCCTCCGCTTCCGAGAAGGTCATCTGCCCCTGCCTTCGGGCAAAGCCTGGTTCTGGATCATCCTGGTAAGCCTCGTCGGGATAGTGCTGTTCAATCTGCTCCTCTTCTCCAGCCTGAAAACCATAACAGCGGTACGCAGCTCGGTCATGCTCGCCTTCACCCCCTCGCTGGTCGCCCTAACCGGGGCGCTGTTCTTCAGAGACCGCATCACGCCCATAATGGGTTTGGGCATTCTCCTGTCGACCGCCGGAGCGGTGCTGACCGTCACCGAGGGAAACCTCCAGGCTGTCGCAGCGGAAGGTCTTGCCGTAGGGGACCTGTACATGATCGCAGCTGTTGCGGCCTGGGCAGCCTACTCGATTATCATCAAATATGCTGTCAGGCATGTCTCCCCTCTGGTTCTCCTCTCCTACGGGTCTGCCGCGGTTGTGCTCGCGCTGCTCCCCTTCGTTATTCATGAGGGGGGCTTTTCATTCCTCGTCCGCCTTCCCGCCGATGCCCTCTGGAGCCTGCTCTACCTGAGCATCGGAGCGGCCGGCATCTCCTACCTCTGGTACTATGAAGGCATCAGGGAGGTCGGAAGCGCTAAGGCCTCAGTCTTTCTCAATCTGGAGCCGGTTGCGGCAATCGCTACCGGCGTTCTGCTGCTCGGCGAACCGTTGAGCGGGATTACCGCAGTCGGGGCGACTCTGGTTATCGGCGGGCTCTACCTGACCACCGCCGTTACATCCGCCCGTGGCGGATGATCGAAATCAGCAGCCAGAAACAGAGCAGGCCGGCACCGACAATCCCGATAAGCCCGATCACGGGAATCCCCCGCCACAGCGGGGGCATGCCGGAGAAGAGCACCAGCGAAGACCCGATCAGGACTGAAGCCGCCACCACGGCGAAAGAGAGGCGGTTTACTGTGCTTGAAAGGGTCTTTTCCGCCGAGGAGAGGCCGTGGTGCTCAAACTCAATGCGGATCTTGCCCTCCTTGAGGTTCTGCAGGATATCGCGGATATCGAAGGGAAGCGTCCTTCCGAGCTCAGCGAGTTCCTCGACCGTGAGTATGAAATCCTTCGTCAGCTTGGAGAGGTTTACCTTACGCCGGAAGACCTTCCTTATGAACGGCCGCACGTACTCGGCGAAATTGAACTCGGGATCCAGTCGCTCCCCGTTGCCCTGCAGCAGGAGCAGGGCGCGGGTGAGCAGATAGAGGTCGGCGGGAAGCACAAGGCTGTTCTCGGGAAAGAGGCGCAGCATATCCTGGATCAGCCGCTTCACATCAATTTTATCCAGCGGTTTGAAGAAAAACTCATCTGCAATCTTCGCAACGCGCGCCTCAAGGTTCCGCTGATTCACCTTGCCCCGGGTCCTGCAGATACGCAGCAGATTACGGACAATATACTCTGTATCCTGAAAGAGCGCCCCGATGATGATGGCGGTGAGCAGCCGCCGCGTTGCAGGACTTATGGTTCCCATCATGCCGTAATCGAGAAAGCAGATTTTCCCCCCCGGAAGGACCATGATATTTCCCGGGTGGGGGTCGGCATGAAAAAATCCCTTCTCAAAGATCTGGGTGAGTACCGCATCCGCTCCCTGCTCAGCGACGCGTCTGCAGTCTATTCCAGCCCCCTGCAGCTCTTCGATATGGGAAATCTTTATCCCCCTGATGAACTCGGTAACCAGCACCTGCTTCGTCGTATACTCACGGTAAAGGGCGGGCACGTGCAGGTAGTCAAGCTCACCGTAGAGGCTCCTGAACTGTTCCAGCTGCAAGGCTTCGTGTTCGAAATCGAGCTCCTGCCTGATCGCGGCGGAAAACTCTTCAACAATCTCACGGAGGTTGTAGGCCCCCGCATTGGGAAGGTGCTTCTCCAGCAGGGAGGCCAGGGTGCGCATAATTTCAATGTCAACGGCAATTTTCTCCGTGATGCCTGGCCGCCGTACCTTCACCGCGACGCTCTCGCCGGAAGAAAGCCGGGCAGCGTGGACCTGTGCAAGGGAACCGGCTGCGATAGGGGTATCTTCAAAGGAGGTAAACAGCTCATCCGCGGGGGCTGAGAGTTCTTCGGCGATTACCGCTTTCGCCTCCTGTGCAGGGAAGGGGGGTACGGTATCCTGCAGCTTCTCGAACTCCCGGATGAGCTCAATGGGAATCAGGTCCGCCCTGAGCGTCAGCAGCTGCGCAATTTTTATGAAGGTGGGACCGAGGTGCTCAACAACCATCCGCATCCGTTCCCAGCGGGTGTAGGAGAATATCGAGGGGTCGGTTTTGCGGAGAAACACCTTCCGCCCGAAAGTGAATACCTGTTCCATCCGGGAGCGGGAGACGATATCGGCGAAACCGTAGCGGATCAGCACCTGGATAATATCGGCATATCGGCCGGCATGCCGGTAGGTCCTGTTCACCGGGTTCCATTCGCTGCTGCTCTGCATGACATACACTTCCTGCCCGCCTGCTCTGCAACCGGCACAGCCGGCGGGCAGAGGCGGGCTTCAGGGGCTAGGTCGTCTTCTCTTCGGGCTTATCGGCCTTGCCGCTGCTCTTTTCACCTGAAGCAGACTTCTTTTTCTCACCGCTGCCGGTCTTGCCCTGCTTCTCAATGCTCTTGCGCAGTGATTCAACTTTCTCCAGCAGTTTCTCGAACTCCTCCCTGCTGACAAGGCCCATCTTCGAGACTGTCTCATTGACGCGGTGGTCGATCTTCTTCTCTATCTCGCCGTAGGACTTTTCGGCATTCTCCTTGAGCTCCCTGATGAAACTCTTTGTCTCCTTTTCGGACATCTTCGCGTCCTCGGCAAGCTTACGGGCTGCCTCCTCCACCCGCTCCTTGGTCATGAGTCCTATACCGATTCCGGTCAGAACGCCTTTTCTCAGCCATTTCTTCATACGCGCTCCTCCTTATCAATACATTGCCGTGAAGGCTGCAGGAGTATGCATTGTATCCGCACCCTTTCGCCCTCAGTATAGCACGTCAAAACAGTTTTAGAAACACGAGCGCAAAGAGCTCAGAGAGGAAGGAGTCCCATAATCAGGCCGATGAGTCCGCCGAAGACACCGCCCCAGACAACCAGCCAGCCGAGGTGTTTCGCGATCATCTCCTTGACGATCTCCTTAACCATCTGCGGGGTAAGTTCATTCAGCCGCGCCTCGACTATCAGCTCCACCTTGTGTTTCACGCTCAGCGGCAGGTCCTCATCTGCCCCGATGGAATTCCTCAGGGCTTCCTGGAACTCGGGTTCCTGAGCCTGGGAGGTGACGAACAGTTTTATCTTCTGCTCAAAGGGTTCCCTGAATCCCTCAAGGACCGCCGCTCCGCCGAAGAGATTGAGCATCCCGCCGAAGGAGGACTCCAGGATGACTGCCGTGAGGGAGGAGAACGCCGCATCATAGTCGATCGCATCAAGGGCGGGCTCGATGTCGAACTGCATGCCGCCTGAGGGAAGCGTATCGCTGAGAAACTTGCGCATGTTCTCCTCGGTGAAGAACTGCTGCATGATGAGGTTCTTGATGCCGAGCTTGAAGTCCTCAAAATGGTTCGGGACGACCCCCGATCCGTAGAGGAGCGGCACCTTCTCAAACAGCATATGGACGGCGAGCCAGTTGGTCACCGCCCCCGAGAGGGCAAAGAAACCGACCGAACGTACCTGCTCGGCAAACCGGGGAAGAAAAAAACTCACCCCGATGACCGCCGCCGATATCAAGTTTGCTGCAAGACTCTTGTTCATACTGTACCTCGTTCACTCCTATCCCTGCATTTGCACCCTTGAGATACCACGGATACAGTACAGGGGTCAACTCTGTCAGCTGATAATCCAGGATTCCCGGGGCAGATACCGCTGCATACGCGGGAAATCACTCAATTTGATATTTTATTTGCGTAATTTGTGAATAAAGCGTATCATTTACGTATCGGGACTGTTTAATAGCGGGGGCCTGCAGTGCAGAGCCGCCAGTCTGAAGCATCGTAAAGAACGCTCAGCGGAAGAGAAAAAAAAGTAGTGTCCAACACACACAGAACCTGCCGATTATTTACCTGCCGCATTACCCATCCTGCTGCTGACGATACCATGACAAGGGGGAAGCTATGTCATCATTCACCGCTTTGAAAAAAACAGGAATCATCCTGCTTGCACTCTGTTTTATCCTGTTGTCCGCAGTTAATACGGAAGGCGCCATACGCAGCGTCCGCTCGCGGACCTTGAGCGACCCGAGCGTAGTGACAACCCAGTATGCGAAAATTGATCCGTCGAACCTGCTGACGCAGTCGATCCTGCGGGTCACGATCCAGAACGACAACAGCGGTGAGGCCAAGATGAAGATTGTCCTCGCGATCGAGCTGGAGACTGATGACCCGTCCTGGAACGGGACGATGCAGATTGAACTGTTCAAGACGCTGGCAGCCGGCGATAGCTTCATCGTCGACAACGCTGATATCATCAATGATATATCAAGCTTCACGGATGATTCAATTAGCATGGGGAAGTTCAGCTCCGCATTCGGTCCTGATGGGGAGAGCAGTTCCCCTGGCGGTCTCTCAGCCGACTCCTTCGATTTCAGCGGCGATATCGACCCCACCGCCTTACTCGGCCTGCTCACCCTGCCTGAGGGCCGCTACTCCATGTCATTCACCATCTACGAGGTGGTGGAAGAAACGGATGTGCTGAAGGGGACGCCCCACTCGGTGGAATTCATCATCGCCTCGGTCGGCGACCTTACCATCCGCCAGACTCCGACTATCACCGATCCGGTTATCCGGTGGGACCTGCCGCAGGTGCCCATCTACGGCATAAGCAGCTACCGCACATCCTCCTACATCACGATCAATGGGAAGGATGTGAACTTCGCAAGAACCATTACCCATGATGAACCTGCCGGATCGGACCTCAAAGGGTACCCGGGCGGAACCGATGAAGGCTCCGTCGAGCTTGACCTCTCCTCGGAAAACCTCAAGTTCCGCATGGGTGAGAGCTACGCTCTTGAAATCGTCTTCCGCGACTGGAACTCTCCCGCCCAGGAGATATCCGAGGGTACCCAGAACTTCTCCTATGAAGCGGACCAGCTCTCCTATATCGCTCCCGTGGAGGGGATGGTCCTTGACAGCCTCCTTCCCTCCTTCGAGTGGAGCTTCGATACCTACGAAGAGTGGGTCAACTCCTACACGCTGACTCTGACCAACGAAACCTCCGGGGAGACGACCACGATCCGCAACCTTACCGACAACTACTATGATCTGGGCAGCGAGCTCGATTTCGGCAGCAGCTACTCCTGGTACGTCACTCCCTATTATACCGACAACACCCCCTTCTATCAGAGCCCGCCGCTGACTTCCTCGTTCACCACGGAAGCCCATACAGCCCCTGAGGTATTCATTGATGTACCGGCAGCCGGGGAGCGCCTGCTGACAGGCGAGAGCTACACCTTCTCCGCCTCAGTCACAACCTATGATGATGCGGAGATTCAGAGCGCAGTCTGGACAATCGGCGGCAGCACCTTCAACGGTGAGAGCGTTACCTTTACCCCGGCAACCCGTCGACCGGCCGATACGCTGCAGGTCACCCTGCAGGTCACCGACAGCTACGGCGGGACGGCACAGGCATCGACCAGCCTGACGGTCCTTGACCCGGCCGCAGCCCTGCTCGGGGGCAACATAACCCTCAATGCCAATGACGAGGCTGTCCTCTCAGTGGACCAGGCGCGGACCCGGGACTATGATACCCTCACCTGGTATCTCACAGACCCGAACGGGGACACTTACACCGAAGAGGGAACCAGCATCACCTACCGGTTCTCCCAGGTAGGCGTCTACACGGCGTACGCGCTCATCACCGCAGCGGATGATTACGGCAATGAAAAGGAGGTGCAGAGCGGCACCCTGCGCATCACCTCCGAAAGCGCCGGGGCTCCGACGCTCTCCTTCACCGGACCTGCCGAGATGGGACTGCTCGCAGTCGATGAAAGTGTACCGCTGCGCGTCAGCATAGAGAGTCCCAACACCATTGCCTCCACCGTCTGGAGCTTCAACGGAACCGAGCAGGAGTTCAGCGGAACCCAGGAGGAGTTTTTCTTCACCCCTGATGTCTCCTTCCTCAATAACGGCAGGCCGGGGACCGTCAGCGTGACCTGCACCGTCGTCGACGAGTTCGGCGATTCCGCTGCCGTCTCACGGGACTTCCTCGTGCTCGACCCCTCGGTCACCTTCACCGAAGTTACCGAGGGCGCGAGCTTCCCGCTCAGCACGCCCCTCAGCGGAGCCTTACGGGCTGAGTACGCCCAGAGCACCCGCTGGTATGTCGACGGGCAGCAGCAGAGCGGCAGCTCCTACAGCTTCACCAGCCCCGGAGAGCATACCCTGCGCGCAGAGGCGACCTGGATGATAACCGGCTCTTCGGGAACCGCAGAGGCATACACTGAGGAGACCGAGTTCTCGGTTTTCATCGTTGACAGCACTCCGCCGCAGACGGCCGTTACCGCCCCGGCAGGAATAACCTCTCTGCGCTTCATTCCCGAACAGATGTACCAGTTCAGCGGGGAGGTCACCTCTGATTCCCAGATCGTCCGCTACTGGTGGACCTTCGGCGGCGGACCTGAGGTGGAAAGCACCGACGGCACAGTCGTCTATGAATTTCCTGCCGATACCCCCAGCGGAACAGTCGAGGCGGTCTTCTACGCCGAAAACAGCGACGGAGTGGTCGGCTCGAGCAGGGTGCCGCTGACCGTGGTGAATCCGACGCTGAGCGTGCAGCCGCCCGCCCAGACTTCCTTTCCCACCGGCTCGGCGGTTCCCCTGTTCGGCGCAGTCTCATCCGGTGAGCTAGTATGGAACATTGCCAGCGAATCACCTGAAGGTGCAGCTGCCGCCGGAGAGTTCAGAGACAGTGCCTGGACGCGGGTATTCACCGTACCGGGAACCTACACAGCTGAACCGGGATGGCGGATAACCGCCGCCTCATTTGACGGAGGCACCGAAGAGTACACTCGTTTCAGCGGGGACGTCTTCGAGTTCTCCATCTACAGCACCTTACCCCCGACAATCATTTCAGCATTCCCGGCTGCCTCCGTGCTCAGGCAGGAGCTGGACCAGCCGATAGGCTTCAGCATTTCAGCCGAGAGCCCCAACAGCGAACCGGCAATCACCTGGAGCGTGAGCAGTGACGGACAGAGCATCGCAACCGGCTCCGGTGAAAATTTTGCTTACACCTGGAGCGCGCCAGGCAATTATCAGGTGACTGCATCCGCCGCGGACGATCGCGGGCAGAGCATAGCGCGCAGCTGGACGGTACGGATCATTGACCCGCAGCTCGCCGTTACCTACCCCGAGACCGGGAAGCTGTACGGCAATGTCGGTTTCGGCTCACCTGCCGCTGCGGTACAGAGCATTTTCTCATACAGCTACCTTCTGGACGGCTCCCCGGTACCTGACGGGTTTGACTGGGGATCAGTTCCCCCGGGAGAGCACCAGGTGCAGGCGGTCGGAACCTACGTTGTCAACCCTGATGGGGTGGGAAATATCGAGATGAGCATAGCCTCAGCGGAGGTCCCCTTCACCATCATGGCCCTCACCCCGCCGGCCATAACCCTCAGCGGAGCTGAGGACGGCAGCGTGCTGCTTGCCGACACGGAGTATCCTCTCCAGGCTGCGGTAAGCGGAGCAGGCGGGGCTGAGATCAGCTCGGTCACCTGGAGCGTGGACGGAACAGAGTTCGCCACGGGTGAGGAGGTGCTCTTCTCCACCGGGTCTGCCCGGACTACCCGCAAGATACGGGTTACCGCGAGGGATCAGTACGGCCTTGAATCGCGGCGCGAGATCACGGTAAAAGTGGTCAACCCGCGGCTTGAAATCACCCTTCCTGTCTACAATGGTCTAACCGGCGTGTATCCGGCCGATGTTCCGGTCACGCTTACCTACAGCGGACAGGATATTGTGCAGGTACAGTGGGAGCTCAACGGCTCTGCCTATGCCTCCAACCGCTTTCTCTTCTCTACCGGCAGCTATACCGTGGGTGCGACAGGTTCGCTTACCGCCCGTCTGCCGGGAGAAGACGGTCCTTCAACGGTCTTCGTCGAGGCTGTGGAGCCGGTCCAGATAGAGGTCTACGGACAGCCGACAGCGGCTGCTCCGGTTCTCAGTTCAGCGCAGCTGATATTCGGCTCACCGCTGCAGGCTGAGTCTGCCATCAGCGGCAGCCTTGATGCGGTCGCGAGGGTACGCTGGCTTCTTGATGGAGCGGTAGCGGCTTCTGAAGAGGGTCCTGCCTCACCGACGGCTCAACTGGTGCTTGATGCACCGCCTGCGGGAACCCATACCCTGCAGGTGCAGGTGACCGATATATTCGGGCGGGTCAGCACCGGCAGCCAGTCGTTCTCGGTATACCGGCCGCTTGAGCCGGCAATTCAGTCTCCCGCTGACGGTTCCCTGTACGGGCCCGGCACTTCCATACCGGTGCGGGGGATTCTTGCCGACAGCGCAGCAAGCTCCCTGGCTGAACGGTCATTCTGGGCCTTTAACTGGGCCCCCGGCACAGAGGAGATTCCCGGCAGCGACTTCTTCCAGGGTTCGGTCCGGGCTCCGGAAGCTGGTCCTCATACGCTGACCTTCGGGATTGTCGATATCTTCGGCAATATGTACACCGCAGATACGGATATCGAGGTGCAGAGCGACCTGCTCATATCGCTTCAGTATCCGAAGAATGATATCAGGGTGCTTGAGGGCACCAGTGAGGTCTTCCGGGTCTCGGCTCAGGCCTTAAGTTCCGGAGTTGACGTATCGTCCCTCGTAGACGATATCACCTGGTTTGTCGGCGGCAGCGAGGCCGGGAACGGCACAAGCTTCACCTTTGCAGGATACGATCCGGGCACCTATACGGTGCAGGCTCGCTACGAGGCCGGTTCCCTGGTACGACAGACAAAAACCGTAACGGTCACGGTGGAGGAGTTTATCGAACCCTCCATAACCGCACCGAATCTCGGACAGGCCCTGTTCTACCGCAGCGGGGACGGAATCTCCCTCAAGGCCTCCGGCTATGACGGGGCTGACTACACCTGGCTGCTTGACGGACAGGTCATCGGGGCCGGACGGCAGGCCTCATTCTTCCCGGCCGGAAGGACCGGACTGTTCAATCTTGAGCTGCGCATGGTCTATAAGGGGGTGACAAGCACCGTCAGCGGCCTGCTGCAGCTGCAGGTAAACACGCCGCCGCAGATTACCCTCGTCGCACCGGCGCTCCAGTATACCGGGGACGCGCTCTCCTGGACGGTATCGGCAATCGATATCGAAGACGGAACCCTGCCCTACCAGCTCTTTCTCAACGGCGTTCCCATAGCCCGGGATGCGGCGGTCACGCTCACCAGTCAGTACCTCGGCGAGCATGTGCTCAAGGTGACAGCTGCGGACTCCCGCGGTGCCCGCACCGAGGCCAAGACGAATATAACCGTCAAGGAGGGTGTCAGAGGAGTTGAGATTCTCTCACCCCAGGCCGGCGGCTCCTTTATCGTCGGCCGCCCGATAACGCTTCAGGCCAGGGTGCTTGGGGATATCGGGGCAGAAGCCGCCG
>CAYSRK010000307.1:0-22782 GCA_964433385.1 uncultured Spirochaetales bacterium | reverse complement strand
AATAGGGCACCTGTATTCCCCCGCGGCAGAGAGGGCACCGGCCCCGGCCCGTTTCGGCAGGCCCCGCCGCTGCGCCAGTCCATTCTCCCGTTCCACATAGACCACTTCCTGCTGGTGGTAGGTGAAATTGATGTAGGCCGGTTCATAGACTAGCAAAAGCTCCACTGCCTCGGAAATTTTATCCATCTGGTGTCCCTTGAGGGGGGGGAGCATTTCAAAGGTAAACAGCGGCTTCTTGGCGGATGCAATAATATCCGTTACTTTCATCAGTGTCTCTCCGTTGTTCCGTTTCGTTTCCGCACGCCCTGTTCTCCGGCCCGCGGGCGGTGAAGCAGGACGGGGGCGAGCCTCATCCTTGCCTCCTCGATCGACCATCCCTTCCGTCCGGCATAATCTTCAAGCTGGTCGTCAGCAATCTTACCGACGGAAAAATAGGAGGATTCCCTCCTGCTGAAGATAAAGCCGCACGTCGAGGGGGGAGGGTTCATGGCAAAGGTATCGGTCAGGGAGATGCCCGTCGCCTCCTCACCTCCGAGAAGATTAAGAATCATCCGCTTCTCGGTATGGTCAGGGCAGGCGGGATACCCGGGCGCAGGCCTGACGCCTGCGTAACGGCCGGCTAAGCAGTCGGCATCCGATACGCTGCCGGGTCTCTCATACCCCCACAGCTCCTGACGGAATCGGCGATGGGCCAGTTCAGCCGCCGCCTCCGCAATCCTGTCGGAGAGTACCTGAAGCAGGAGGGAACGGTAGTGGTCCCCTTCAGCGCTGAGGGCATCAATCCGCTGTTTCACCTCAGCCCCTGCTGTCGAGGCAAAAAGTCCGAGGTAGTCCCGGCACAACCCATCGTCCTGGGGAGGGAGGATGAAATCTGAGAGGCTCAGGGCTGTTTCCCGGTCCTCCTGCTGCCGCAGGAAGTGAAAACGCGCCCTCTCCTGAGAGGGTTCAGCAGGCTCAAAGACCGCAATATCGTCTCCATGCCGCGCCGCCGGGAAGAGCCCGACGGATACCCGGACTCTTATCTGTCCCTCCTGCTCCGTCTGCTCCAGCAGTTCCAGTGCATCCTGCTTCAGTTCAGCCGCCTCCGGCGAACTTGAGGGCAGCTTCCAGGCGCGATAGAGCATTTTCCAGCTGATCAGGGGTATAAGCTCCGTGAGCGAGCTGAACTCCCACCGGACTGCGCCGCAGACAGCAGGCTCCGGCATCTCTTCCGGCTGCAGAATGAAAGCCCTGCCCCGCGCTGTTTCAAGCGGAATGCGGGGTGCATCTTCCCTCGCCAGCTCCTCCTCCCTGATCAAACGGTAGCGCTCCTCAGTTGTACGCTGCAGGGCCTCCCTTCCAGCCTTGTTCATCAACTGGACAGCTGTTCGAACCGCCGCCGCGGCATCGGGTACATGAAATACCGGATTGCGGCTTTCGGGAGCAATGTAGAGTGCGGTATGCTCGGGCGATGTTGTCGCTCCCCCGATAAGGATAGGAACGTGAATCCTGCGTCGGTTAATCTCACGGACAGTAGTGACCATTTCATACAGCGAGGGGGTGATCAGTCCGCTCAGTCCGATAATGTCCGCCTTCTCCCGCACGGCGATATCGGCAATATCGGAAGGCTCTGCCATTACCCCCGCATCAATTACCGTAAAGCTGTTGCAGGAGAGGATAACGGACACGATATTCTTCCCGATGTCATGCACATCACCGCGGACGGTGGCAAGTACTACCGTGCCGGCAGAGGATGTGCTGCCGGCCTGCTCTTCTGATATGAACGGCTGAAGGAATTCCACTGCCTGCTTCATGACCCGGGCGCTCTTGACCACCTGGGGAAGGAACATCGTACCCGAGGCAAAACGGTCTCCAACAGTCTGCATACCCTCCATCAGCGGACCCTCAATGAGGGAGAGGACGGGCCTGCCCTCCCTGGCGGCCAGAATACGGGCCTCTTCGAGGTCCTCCTCGAGGCGGGCGGTTATGCCCCTGATCAGGGCGTAGGTAAGCCGACTCTCAGGATCGGCCTCCCGCCATGCGGCAGGCTCCTCACGCTGCGCTCCTGCACCGGTCCCGGCAGCCCTGACCCGTTCAGCGTAGGCTGTCAGCTCTCCGGCTGCTCCGGGACTGCGCGCCAGGATGACATCTTCAACAATTCTCAGCAGGTCCGGTTCAATCTCTTCATAGAGGGTGATCATACCGGGGTTGACTATCCCCATATCCATACCGGCCTTTACCGCGTAGTAAAGGAACACCGAGTGCATCGCCTGCCGTACGCTGTCGCACCCCCGCAGGGAGAATGACAGGTTGCTGACCCCGCCGCTGATACGGACCCCGGGCAGGTTCCGCCGTATCCAGGCTGCTGCCCGGATAAAATCCAGCGCATACCGGTCGTGTTCGGGTATGCCGGTGGCGACAGCCAGGATATTCGGGTCTATCACGATATCCTCCGGCTTCAGCCCCGCCTCCTCAACGAGAAGCGTATAGCTGCGCTCGGCTATCTCGATCTTGCGTACGTAGTCGGCAGCCTGACCCTTCTCGTCAAAGAGCATGACCACCACGGCTGCCCCGAGCCGCCGCACCTGGCGGGCCCGTTCCACAAAGACTTCTGGTCCCTCCTTGAGACTGATTGAATTGACGATTCCTTTTCCCTGAACACATTTGAGGCCGCGCAGCACCGTCTCCCAGCTTGAGGAGTCGATCATGAACGGAACCCGGCTGATCTCGGGGTCGGAGGTGATGAGGTTAATGAAGCGCTCCATCGCTGCCGCGCTGTCGATCATCGCGTCATCCATGCATATGTCGATTATCTGCGCTCCCTGCTCCACCTGGCTTTTCGCGGTCGCCGCCGCCTCCTCGAATTTGCCTTCACGGACGAGCCGGGCAAACTTCCTAGAGCCGGCCACGTTGGTCCGCTCCCCGATGTTGATGAAGTTTCTCTCCCTGCTGACAATGAGGGGTTCAAGCCCGCACAGGCGTGTCTGCTCGGCAGCACCAGTGAATGTACGTACCGGAGCACCCTGAATGACTTCAGCAAGCATCCGTATATGTTCTGGTGTTGTTCCGCAGCAGCCTCCGATGATGTTGACCAGCCCTGCCTGTACAAACTCCTGCATGACGGCAGCCATTTCAGCTGCGCTCTGCGTGTAGTTTCCGTGCCGGTCAGGCAGCCCGGCATTGGGGTGCACGCTCACAAGGGTCCCTGCGGCAGCAGCTGTTTTTTCTATATGCGGCCGAAGCTCCGCCGCCCCGAGCGAACAGTTCAGGCCGATGGAGAGCGGGTCGGCATGTTCTACCGATATAACGAAGGCTTCGGGTGTCTGACCCGTCAGCAAACGGCCGCTGGCATCGCTTACCGTTCCCGATATCATAACCGGAAGAGAGATCCCGGTCTCATCAAACAGGAGTGAAGCGGCATAGAGAGCTGCTTTCACATTCAGCGTATCGAAGACCGTCTCAATGAGGAGCAGGTCAGCCCCGCCTTCGGCAAGTCCGCGGATCTGTTCGAGATAGGCCTGTGAGAGCTCATCAAAAGTCATGTCGCGATAGGCCGGATCATCCACCTTTGGGGAGAGGGAGAGCGTGGTGCCGGTCGGACCGACGGAGCCGGCGGTGAACCGGGGCCGTCCGTCCTGAAGCTGGTACGCAGCGGCTGCCTGGCGGGCGAGCTCAGCGGCGGCAGCGTTGATGTCATAGGTAAGATCCGCTATACCGTACTCTCTGAGGGAGACGGGGTTGGCGTTGAAGGTGTTGGTTGTAATGATGTCAGCCCCGGCATCAAGATATCGGCAGTGGATATCGTAGATCAGATCAGGGCGGGTCAGGCACAGCAGGTCATTGCACCCTTTCAGGGCGCCGGAGGCCTTGCTGAGCACCTCCTCGATTGAATCATCGTGAAAGTCCTCCTCACCAAGGCGTTCGGCCTGCAGGAGCGTGCCCATAGCGCCGTCAAGCAGCAGAATCCGCTGCTCAGCTTCCCGCAGAATTTCTTCACGCCTGTCCATAACTCCTCCCGAACTGCAGCGTTTTTTCCCAAGACTGCTGTGATCATACACTATTGTGCCGGTTTTTGCCAATCTTGTCCCGGTACCCCGGGAGGAGTCCCGGTACCCCGGGGGTTGATAGATTCGGCAATTCAGGGTAGTGGTATAGATGTATGAAGAGGCTTGCGGTATTTCTCGGAAATCCTACCCGGCAGTACGCTCAAACTCGGCATAATGCCGGATGGATGGTCCTGGACAGGCTTGAGGAGCTTGCAGGACCATTTTCCCGACGCACCAAATTCAACAGCACCACGACGGTCCTTCCGTGCCCGGACGGCGGAGAACCGGCTGTGCTGCTGCAGCCGACGGTGTTCATGAACAACAGCGGACTCAGTATTGCCGCTGCTGCCCGCTTCTACTCAGCTGACCCCGAACACATCTGGATTGTCCACGATGACCTTGAACTCCCCTTCGGTGCTGTCGCCGAGAAACACGGGGGCGGTTTCGGCGGCCACAACGGGCTGCGCTCAGCCGCAGCATCGCTGGGGACCGGAGAGTTCCATCGGATCAGGGTGGGAATCGGTCGCCCCCCGCGGGGGGATGCCGCCTCGTTTGTACTCTCCCGCTTCTCCCCGCAGGAGTCGGCTGAACTGCCCGAGATAGTCGATCGGGCTGCCCGCCTGCTTCTCAGGCGGCTCTGCGGGGACGGCGATACCCGTTTGTCATCATGACAAAGCACACTGATACATGGTATAGTCTGCCGAGTAAGCCCCATAATCATAAGGAGCAGTGTATGCCGGAGTCCTTTTTCCCAATCTCACACGAAGCCTCTCAGAGGTATTCGGTATCGGGACCGATTTTCCGCACGCCTGAGATACAGACCCTCTATACTGAGGCTCAGCAGCTGACTTACCGTATGGGTAATACTGATGCGGCTGAAACGCATAAAGCTTCCCGGGCCCTGACCCCAGGGTATCTGCTGCTCGTACACCTGCTTCATCTGGCCAAGCAGGAGGTAGTCGGGGCGCTCGACCTTCAGCATGCCGGGAAACTGAGCGGGGCACTGCTGGATGCTGCCGAACCGCTGAACCGGCCTGTCGGCAGTTTGTCCCGCAGCTACGGCGCCTGCTACCCGATGAACACTCTTGAGAAAGCGCTTGCCGACGAAGCTGCTGCAGCCGAAATCGGGATACTCTCCGTTGACTCGATCAACCCCGCCCTGACAAAAGGTCCGGCGGAACCGCTGTATACCTTCTCCCAGATCCGCACAGGCGGAGCCCTGCAGGAGCAGGCTGATATCGTAACAGCAGTGTTCACTGCATTTCCTATGGATGACCCGGAAAATCCCAACCTGTTTTCCTATCTTGATGCGCCGGCGCGCTTCTCTCCCGATGACCTTGAGGCCCAGCTCGGATACATCAGGAAATCCTGGAGCAGGTTCCTCTCCCCGATATTCCAGCGGCTGGCAGTCAGGGCGCTTGATGTCGTGAAGGAGGAGGTCAGACCGATATTCCCTCCGGGAGGCAGGGACCCGGATCGGGCTCCTGACTACCTCTCGACAGCCGAAGAGTACGAAGCGTTCAGCCTTGATTCCGACTGGATGCCGAACGTTGTAATGCTGGCCAAGAGTACGCTTGTCTGGCTTGACCAGCTTTCCAAGCTCTACCGGCGGCAGATAACCCGGCTGGACGAAATTCCCGATGAGGAACTAGACCTCATCGCCGACCGCGGATTCAACACGCTGTGGCTTATCGGCTTGTGGGAACGCAGCAGCGCCTCAAAAAAAATCAAGCAGTCGATGGGAAATCCCGAGGCTGAAGCTTCTGCCTATTCCCTGCGCGACTATGAGATAGCGTCCATGCTCGGAGGATGGCCGGCGCTTGAGAGTCTCAGGCACCGCTGCCGGCAGAGGGGAATCCGGCTTGCCAGCGATATGGTTCCCAACCACACCGGAATCGACTCAACCTGGGTGCTTGAAAAGCCCGATCTGTTCATGCAGGCCGATCAGCCCCCGTTTCCCGCCTACACATTCAACAGCCAGAATCTCTCCCCCTTGTTCGATATCGGCATCTACCTGGAAGACCACTACTATGACCGCAGCGATGCCGCTGTCTGCTTCAAGTGGGTCGACCACCGCAACGGGCGGACCCGGTACATCTACCACGGCAACGACGGAACATCGATGCCCTGGAACGATACCGCCCAGCTTGACTACCGCAACCCCGACACCCGGGAGACGGTTATCCGGACAATCATTCACGTGGCAAAGAATTTTCCCGTCATCCGCTTTGATGCGGCCATGACGCTCGCTAAAAAACATATCCAGCGGCTCTGGTACCCGGCCCCGGGAACCGGAGGCGACATCCCGAGCCGGGCAGCCTACGGGATGGAGCAGGCTGATTTTGACCGGGCCATACCCGTTGAATTCTGGCGGGAGGTGGTCGACCGGATCGCCGTTGAAGCCCCCGATACGCTTCTGCTCGCTGAAGCGTTCTGGATGATGGAGGGCTACTTCGTCAGAACGCTCGGCATGCACAGGGTCTACAACAGCGCTTTCATGAATATGCTCAAGATGGAGGACAACCGCACCTACCGGGACACGATCAAGAACACACTCGCTTTTGAGCCTGAAATCCTGAAGCGGTTCGTCAACTTCATGAATAACCCCGACGAGGATACGGCGGTCGAGCAGTTCGGCAGCGGAGACAAATACTTCGGGGTCTGCACGCTGCTCGTGACCATGCCGGGACTGCCGATGATCGGCCACGGACAGGTTGAAGGGTACCGGGAGAAGTACGGCATGGAGTACAGCCGGGCTTACTGGGATGAAAAACCGGATCAGATGCTGATTCATGCCCACTACGAGAGGATCTTTCCGCTGATAAAGCGCCGGCACCTCTTCTCAGGGTCCGAGAACTTCGCTCTGTTCGACTTTCAGGGTCATGCAGGGGTGCACGAATCGGTTTTCGCCTATACCAACGGTGTCGGAAGGGAGCGGACGCTTGTCCTGTACAACAATGCCTACCCGTCAGCAGGCGGCTGGATCAGAACGTCAGCTCCCATGGTCAGGCGCACGGATAACGAAAGCCGGGACCTGGTGACGGTGACCCTCGGAGAGGCTCTGCTGCTCTCCCGGGACAACAGCTGTTTCTGCATCTTCCACGGATTTCATGACCGCCTTACCTACATTCGCCGCTCCTCAGAACTGTACGAGCGGGGTATGTACGCTGCTCTTTCCGGGTATGAGACCCAGGTGTTTCTCAATTTTCGTGAGGTCCGCGATTCTGACGGACTCTACGCGCGTCTCTGTGAACACCTCGACGGACGGGGCACCGAGGATCTTGAGCTCACCCTGAAGCGGCTCAGGCTCCATGCCGTTCATACCGCTGCCGAATCCTGGTTTTCGGCAGATACGTGCGATATGGTTTCATCTGCACTCAAAGGGGATGACCGGGTACGTGAAATCCTGACAGCCCGCCTGATCGAGAGCACGGAGGCTGTTGCGAAGGCATGGAAAAAAACCTCCTTCCCTCCGGAATCAATTCTCCGCGGAAGGGGCTACAGCCCCGACCCGAAAGTGCTCAAGGCTGCGGTTGACAACCTCATCGTTGCAGGCAGGCAGGCAGCGGCTAAATCCGACGCCCTCGCCCGCTTCACCGCATCGGCGGTGAGCATCATGCCGGAAATTCCGGTCATCATCGCCGCCCGTCTTTTCTGCCTGCCGCTGCTTGCCGGTCATCCGCCTGCGGTTCCCTCCCCGTGCGCCTCGGAGCTGCTGCTTCAGGAGATGATGCACGACCGGCTTTACGAGAGCGGAATCCATATGAACGACTCCTACCGGGTCTCGACTGCAGTGGATCTCATCCACAGCGAATCGGGCTGGTTCACCGCGATGACCGAGAGAGGAATGCAGAGCAATGAGAAGCTTGAACAGCTGCTCGTCTCCCCGGTATTCCGGACCTTCTGCGGAATCAACTGGCATAATCAGGTGGAGTGGTACAACAAGGAGGCTGCACAGGAGGCTTTCTCCTGGCTGCTCCTTTCAGCGGTGCTTGATGCTCCGCAGATGAAACCCGAGCTCCGCAGCGCGCTGCACGAGACGGTGCTTGACTGGTATCGATGTGAGGCACCTGCCGCCTATCGGACAGACTCGCTCCTGACAGCCTACCGGGAGAGGGAAAACAGGTATACGGTTCTCGAGTAAGCTCAGGGGTTTACTGCGCCTGGGTTTCGTATAAAGCCCGGGCAATCGGAATCCTTCTGCCGTAGCCGAACGCCTTCTCAGATACTTTGAGCACGATAGCCGCCTGCCTCCGTTTGTACTCGCTTTTCTCGGTCAGTCGGATGACATGACTGACCGTCTGCTCGTCAAAGCCAAGGGCGGCAATCTCCTTCAGGGGAAGGCACTGCATCAGGTGAGCCTTGAGAATTCCGTCGAGAATATCGTAGGGCGGAAGGGAATCGTCATCCCGCTGATCGGGACGCAGTTCAGCGGAGGGGGGTTTGCTCAGAGTGCTGTCGGGAATAAGCTCCCAACCTGCCTCCCGGTTGATATGACGGCACAATTCATATACTTCAGTCTTGAAGAGATCTCCGATAACAGCCAGGCTTCCGGCCATGTCGCCGTACAGGGTGCAGTAGCCGACGGCCATCTCAGACTTGTTGCCTGTGGTAAGCAGAAGGGACCCCTTTTTGTTCGACCAGGCCATAAGCAGCATGCCCCTGATTCTCGCCTGCAGATTCTCCTCGGTGATATCAGGGTCGGTTCCGGCAAAGCTCTCCTCCAGCGTCTTCACTGCGGCTGAAAATACCGGTTCTATGGGAATGATCTCGAAGCCGATCCCGAGGTTTTCAGCCAGCACGCGGGCATCTTCCAGGCTGTGGCCCGAGGAGTAGCGGCTCGGCATGGCGTAGGCGTGGACGTTCTGCGGACCGAGAGCCCGAGCGGCGATAACAGCGGTGAGCGCGGAGTCGATTCCACCTGAAAGCCCTAAGTTTACCGCCCTGAAGCTGTTTTTCCGCATGTAGTCCTTCACCCCCAGGACAAGGGCGTCAAAGAGATTCTGCTGAGTATGTTCCAAGCCCTTCAGTTCGCTTTCGGCAACCGGCTGAGCTGTGAGCGTATCGAGAATCTGGAGATCCTCCTCGAAGGCGGCGCAGCTGAGAACCACCTCCCCTCCGGGAGCCGCGGCGAGCGAATTCCCGTCGAAAATGAGCATGTCATTGGCACCGACGCTGTTGAGGTAGATGGTGAAGCATCCGCTTCGGCGGCTGATCTGCTGGACCAGGGTTCGCCGCAGTGCAGTCTTGCCGCTGTAGAACGGAGATGCGGAGGGGACGATCATGATGTCTATTCCGGCAGCACCAAGCTCGGCCGCAGGGTCAACATGGTAGGTGAGGCTGGAATCGCCGACATTCTCCGCCCAGATATCTTCGCAGACGGCAATGCCGATTCTTAATCCCTTGAACTCAAAGATTTCCCGGGAAGCAGCCGGTTCAAAGTAGCGGGCTTCATCAAACACGTCATAGGTGGGAAGGAGGGTCTTATGCTGGGTGAATACCGGCGATCCTCCGCTGAGGATCGAAACGCTGTTGCGAAACGCCTTGCCGTAGGGGTGTTCGTTCCGCCCGATGTGGCCCACCGCAGCAGCGATTCCCGGGGGCAGGGCGCGGGCAAGCTGCTCGAGCGCTGCACCGCTCCGGTCGATGAATGCGGGATAGGTCATCAGATCAAGGGGAGGGTATCCGCAGAGGGCAAGCTCAGGAAAGACAATCAGTTCCGCCCCCTGAGAGACCGCCCGCTCGGCCAGGTCGACCATCTTTTCCCTATTTCCCCGAAAGTCAGCTATCATGGAATTCATCTGCGCCAGGGCTATTTTCACGTCTCCACCCTCCTCTGTTCAGTGCCGCTGTGTTTCTGCCGCCTGAATTGTACTGGAAAACGGCGCCTGTGGGCAGACCTCTTTTCCTGCCGAGCATAGAGTTCCGTTACCTGCGCGTTGACTTTGGTCATGGCTTGCATTACTCTACCCGTATGAAATACTGGGTGCGTTACCTGCTTGTTTCTGTCGCCGGGGCTGCCGCGGTTCTGTTTCTTCCCGTGGGAGCTGTGAAGGAAACGATGTTTTCCTGGGGTTCTGCAGCTGTGTCCCGGGCAGGAAGCCTGCTGTTTCTGCCCTTCGCCTGCATTGCCTTCACCTCCGGCATTGCCGCTCTGCGCCGCTCGCAGCAGACTTCGCTCTCCCTGCTCTACACGGTCATCTGGGCTGCCGCAGCGGGTCTTGCTATTACGGCTGTCAGCGCCGTTATTGCATGGAAGGGCTTTTCGGCGCCGTTTGTCGGGTACGGCGGTACGGCTGCCGTTCAGGATCCAGCCTTTACGGCGGTTACATTCGTGCAGGCGGTCAGTGATTTCTTTCCCTCATCCGGACTGCTGAGCCTGACCGCAAGACGGGCACTTGTTCCGCTCCTGCTCTGCTCTCTTGTGGTCGGGGTCTCCATGAAGCCGGATGAAGAGTATATTCGTCCCGCCTTCGCCGTCCTCAATTCCGCATCAGAGGTGTTCTACCGGATTGCCGGGATTATCAGCATGATTCTCAGCGTCGGGATTTTCTTCCTCTCCGGCGCATGGCTGGCCGAGACGCTCTCTGCCGGCACCGATATCTTCATCGATTCCCTGCAGCCGATCATACTGCTTTCTCTGGTTACAGCCGGGGCTGTTATTGTGGTGCTGCCGCTGCTGCTGATGCTGCTCGGGAGAACAAGAAGGCCCTACAGCTGGCTGCTCGGGCTGCTTGCTCCGGCAGTTCTTGCATTCTTCTCCGGCAGCGGCCATACCGCCCAGTCAACGCTTCTGCTCCATGTCCGCAGTAATGTAGGGGCACCGAAACGGATCGCTTCCACCTCAACCATACTGCTCTACCTGATCGGGAGAAGCGGGACAGCCGCGGTGAGTGCGGTTATATTTTCTTCCCTGTTTCTCACCGTTACAGGGGTTTCGCTTCCGGTAGTCAGCATGGTGATGGCAGCGCTGTTCTCCCTGCTTTTTTCCTTTCTTGCCTGGTCTGCCCCCGGTCTGGAGCTGCTGTTTGTCGTCACCATGACGGGAAAGGTTATGGGGATGGAGGTCTCAAGCTACCTTCCTCTTGTCCTCCCGCTGCTGCCGCTCTACGCCGGGGCCGCAGCCCTGATTGACACCTTCTCAGCCGGAGCCGGAGCCGGAGCGGTGAGCAGACTGCTCAGCGTCCACAATCCGGTGCGGGTCAAGGATTTTATCTGAGGCTGCGGGGAATTTTCAACACATAACCGCCCAAGACACACTTCGTTCATAACTAAAGTTATGCCTCTGTTTAGAAAACGAAAACTGGTTTGACATTCTCTTCGAGTTCCATCGCCCTGAAAACTGTCTCCCAATCTTCGAGGCTTTCCAAAATGCTGACCATTGGCCATAATCTTTCCCCAACCCGCTCCAACAGCCTTAAAGCTTTAATCCAGGAGGTGTAACTTGAGCTCATATTGAAGTGTACATCTAAAGATTTCAACATTGCAGTCCTGTAGAAAATTGGTGTTAGTTCTTCCTTTGGAAAACCTATCATACTCATCCGGCCGCAGGTCCTCACTAATTGTGCCGATTGAGCGATAGCCTGAGGGGCACCAGATGTTTCGATGACTAAATCGGCTCCAACACCCCCAGTAAGTTCCAGGATCTTTTGCACTGGTTCAACTTTATCTACATTAATAGCATAATCAGCACCAAGTTCTTTAGCTATCTTAAAACGAAGTTTTTCTCCAGAGGACAACCCCGTTATCATTACTTTAGCAGCCCCAGATTGTTTCGCTGCGAAAGCAGCAAGCAATCCAATTGGCCCTGAGCCGGTTATAACAACAAAGTCCTGGGGCTCAAGGCGAACACGTTCCGTAATTTGATGAACTACAACAGCTAAAGGTTCGGTTAGGGCGGCAATCTCAAAAGGAACTGTATCCGGAATCCGATGGAGAAGCACCGCCGGCATCGTAATATAATCTGCGAAAGCGCCGTTAATTCCCCAACCAGGTGAACGCTTACTTTTACAGAGCTGTACCCTTCCTGTACGGCAAAGAAAACACCTGCCGCAGAATTTGGTATGAGGTTCACCAACCACCCGTTCTCCAGGAAAAAAATCTGTTACCGATGCCCCAACCTTCTCTACGACCCCTGCGAACTCGTGGCCGAGTATAACCGGAGGGTAATAGGTGAATTCATCGTGCCAGATGTGCAGATCAGTTCCGCAGACACCTGCAGCCTTAACCTTTATTAGAACCCAGTCTTCAGCAGGCAGTTCTGGTTTTGAAACTTCTTGAATATCGATATTACCAGGACCATAAGCGGTTTTAACCAATGCTTTCACAAGACTAGCCCTCGAAATAAGCAGCTCTGACACCCTGAACGCCAGGTTTTATACAGAACAGACCTCCGGCTAACGGCTGATTTGAAACTATTTCATCATCCGGCATATCCAATCGCGCAGTTGTAATATAGAGAGTATCCAGTTCGAATCCTCCGAATGCACAGGAGGTCACATACCTTACAGGAAGGAGTACCTCATCCAGCTTTTGTCCCGTTTCTGTGGAGAAGCAGCTAACCCTTGAACCGCCAAACTGCGCCACCCATAGATTATCTTCTGCATCTATAGTCATTCCGTCAGGAATCCCTTGATTTTCAGGAATAGTTATCAGCACTTTTTTATTGTCGACATTTCCGAGCATAGGGTCGTAATCAAACTGCCAAATCTCATGTGTTGGAGAATCGATATAATACATCTTATGTGTTTTGGAAGCCCAGCATATTCCGTTAGGTATAGTTAAATTATCAAGAATTGTAACAGCGTTCAGCTCTTTATCGATTCTGTAAAGACTGCCTGCGCCGGGAATATCACAGTTAAAGCTGACCGTACCGACCCAGAAGCGACCGGAAGGGTCACATTTACCGTCATTAAAGCGGTTCCCCTGGATACCAGCCTCAACATCGGAGATAAGGTTCATTTCCCCAGTAACCAAGTTTATTGTGTATACTCCATCATGAAGGGCAACAACAATCTCTCCAGTATGCCTGGGGACCGCAGTTCCTATGGGCTGTTTGAGCCGATAACACTCATCCGAACCTGTGGCAGGATCAAAACGATGAAGCTCATGGCCCAAGATGTCAATCCACAGAAGTTTTTGTTCTTTCCAGTCCCATAGACTCCCTTCGCCTAACATAGCCTTGGCATCAAGCGCTGGTTCCGCTTTCATTTCAAACTCTCCTAAGGCTCAATTATTACTTTGCAGACATTGTCCCTGCGGTTAATAACCAAATCCAAACCCCGCTCGAAATCAGACAGTTTCAGTTCATGAGATATCAGCATTCTTGTTGAAATCTGGCCGCGCTCTATCATCCCAATCACCTCATCCCAAACATTAGGGCTGCCCAACGTTCCGATAAACTTAACATCTTTGACGATGAAAGCGTCCCATTCAATAGGAGCAGCTTTCGCACCAAAAAAACCGTTCAGGACAACTCGGCCGCAAGGATTGATTACCTGTTTAATGTCACCGAATACACCTGCCCCGCCTGATTCTTCAATGACGATATCAATCATCTCCCCGTCAGTGTAATCGCGTACCTTCTCTGCTAAATTGTCTTTTTTTATATTGATCAAACCATCAAGACCGAAACTCTCTGCCCTGACCAGTCGTTCTTGACGTGTTCCAGACAAAATCACTCGTTTTGCGTTAAAGACCTTTTTCGCAATTTGGGCTGCCATTAATCCTACTGGTCCCGGCCCAATAACCAAAACATTATCTAGAGGAGTCACCGGCGCTGCCTTTAAGGCGTATAGAGCGACAGCTGAAGTCTCCACCATTGCCGCCTCAGGAAATGACATGTTGTTAAATATGTGCAGATGCGAAGCTGGAAACGTGATATACTCTGCAAAAGCTCCGTCTCTATTCATAATTCCAGTTTCGGTGCGATTAACACACTGATTTACAAGACCCCTCACACAGTAATAGCATGTTCCGCAATTGATAGTGCACTCGCCGCAGACCTTGTCTCCGATGGAAAAGCAATCCACCCCCTCGCCCAGCTCGGCAACCTCTCCAGACCATTCGTGACCGGGAATCAAAGGGAGTTTGGTTAAACCTTCGGTAATATAGACCATCTCATTTGTGTACAGCTCATAGTCAGTGTTGCAGATACCTACTGCTTTTACTTTGACCAGTACTTCTCCGGGGCCTGGCTTCTTGACAGGCACTTCATCAATACTGATTGATGATGGTCCATGAATAACTATTGCTTTCATTCAGCACTCCTTATTGAAGCTTCAGGCCTATATATTGCTTAAACCTATTAGCTGTTCATATGTTCACGTATCACGTTTACTTCATCAGGCCCATCCGCGATTCCTAAACGGTATGCGACCCGTTTAACTCCTCCAGGTTCAAGCATTTCCAGCCGCCCTTGGCTGCGGGCTCTCCTCTGTCCTTCAGGCATGCAGTTTCCGGGCTCAAATGCAACTACGTAATCCTGCATCTCCATAACCTTCCAATGGTTAAAATATGGCAACTCTGATGGGGAATACTCCAGCCATACACCGAAATCAAGCATCTCGTTCACAATAAATGCCCTTATTTCCCGATCAGTCCCCGTCATTTCATGTACAAAGCACTGGAACGGGTATGAATTCTGCTCAACCGTCATGCTCTGATGGTTTCCGTCTCCCTTCGCAGCATCATCATTCAGCGGCCAAACGGTTTGTGATCGTGTGTAAAAAATCGAATGTTCACTAACCACAGGAAAACCAAAATTAATATGGTAGAAAAGCATAAGGGGATATGTACGGTTACCCTCGTTATGTACCGTATCAACTATCTTGATCTCGTTTTTGCCTAAATAGGTGGATATTTCACGCTCAAGAAGCAGGTTCTCTGCATAAACGCGACTTTCTCGAACCAGCCCCTGTATCTGCATAACCAGCACATCTTCATCCCAGTATTCTCGAATCGAATATCGCTCTGCGGGGGTATGAGCTATCCGCCCATGGAAAGGAAGCAAGTCACCTTCTTCGGATGTTTCAGCAACCCCGACTTGTGTTAAACCACAGGTTGTAAGAAGACCGCCGGTAAAACTTCGCAAAAAACCAAGAGGTGACAAATCAAGGAATTGGGAACCCACTGGCCCATTTCGGCTGATCCAAGATATAGGCCTTCCGCAGAACTCAGCCAAACCAATGTCCATCCCTCTATCGACAAGGACAGAAAATCTGAGCCCGCTTCCGTTGCGGACATCAAGTACCGTAGTACCCTTAGCCTTTCCTGACCTGTGCTCATACTCCATAACCCCAGCAAACTGTGAGAGGGATCCAAATTTTCTATTCACATCATTTCGATCCAGTTTTTGTCCGTAGAGTTGAATCATTCCAACACCCCTGTCTCCGCTGTATAGATGTAATACTGAACGCAAAGGGTAAGCTGCTCATCCTAACTGCTGTTCTTTGAAGGTTAATTATTATTCATTCGGTCCCCTCAACTAAAAAAACCCGTTCGGGACTTTACACAAAGCAAATACTCAGATGCAGTATGAGCAGCTAATTATCAACGGCGGCTCCGTTAAGAGCCGCCGCTCTTACAGCCGGATTAGTTCCAAGGTGTCTTGGTTTTGCGTATCTCATCAACATTTTCTAGCGTAGTAACAGAACTTGAAGAGTCTAGAATAATCATCTCAGGCACAGAACCGCCTTCAATGAGTGTGTTAAGTGCCTTAACGCCTTCATACCCCATATCGTAAAAGCTATAGCCCACCAGCATCTGGGTCATGCCTGCTTCAAGAAAGTCAAGCATAGGCCAGAAGTTATCGATACTGACAACCAGATTCCCGTCATCATAGAATTCTTTGAGAGTTCCCAATGATTCCGGAGGAGCAAAGAAAGGCCATCCGCCGACAAAGAACCAGCCGTCGAGGTTTGGGTTTGCATTCGTAAAGTCATCAATAACTTGTACTGCTTTGTTGATATCGTCTTCACAAGTCTGAATAGATACTATTTCTACGTTTGAGCCCACAATGCCGTCTTTAAAACCGCGAATACGCTCTTCTAGATTAAAGGCACCTAATATTCCGGTTAATAAAGCAGTTTCTACCGT
Source organism: uncultured Spirochaetales bacterium (assembly GCA_964433385.1). GTDB lineage: Bacteria > Spirochaetota > Spirochaetia > JABMQR01 > JABMQR01 > M55B182. The sequence goes on along the minus strand of CAYSRK010000307.1, from coordinate 6,661 downwards.
CCCCCCTTTCTCCGCAGCTAATTCGCTGTAGAGCTGACCTCCAAGCTTACCAACTTCATAATTGTCGATTCCAATGTAAAATTCACGGGTTGAATCGGGTGCATCAGAATCGAATGTCGCCATAAAGACACCTTCCTCCTGAGCTTTGGCAATTACATCATTCAATGCTGAAGGGTCGTTACAGCTGATAAGCATTCCATCCACGCCCTTTTGAATCAGACCTTCAATTACCTGTACCTGCTCAGCTGCATCGCTTTTAAAGCCCGCTGTCCAAATAACCTCAATTCCCAATTCTTCCGCAGCTTTTTCTGCCCCTGCTTTAGTATCAAGAAATACCGGGTTGTCCATTGCCTTTGGGATGACAGCAATAGTCCTAACATCTTTTCCCGCCTTCATCTCCTGACTGCCGGCAGCATACAACCCTGCTGCAACAATTGCCATAAGAATTAACACAATGACCTTTCTCATGATTTCCTCCTTAAAATATTAACCACATACATGGTCAGTTACCTTTATAATCAATTTTCTCGCTTGCTCAGCTGATCAGCTGCAATGGCAGTCAGAATTACGACTCCGATAACCGTCTGCTGCCAGTAAGGTGAAACGTTCAAAAGAATTAACCCGTTTCTAAGAACACCCATGATAGCAGCCCCCAGCATTGCGCCTACTACCGTCCCTTTACCCCCTGAAAGGCTTGCGCCGCCTATAATGACAGCAGCGATCACATCCAGCTCGTATCCAACACCGGAGGTCGATTGAGCAACCCCTAGACGGGCGGTAGTGATGATGCCCGATAAGCCGGCCATCATTCCGCTCAAAGCGTAGACGATCAGTTTAATACGTTTGACGTTGATCCCGCTTATAGCAGCGGCTTCCTCGTTGCCGCCGATGGCAAACACTCTGCGGCCGAATACGGTCATTTCCAGAATGAAGGTAAATATGACGACAGCCACCAGCATATAGACAACAGGCAGTGGAATTATCCAGAGATAGCCCTGACCAATGGCATTGAATTCTGTAGGTGTCCGGATCGGATATCCGGTTGTCAAGGCATAAGCAAGTCCACGGGCTACGCTCAACATTCCCAAAGTAGCGATAAACGGCGGAATTCTGAGAAGGGTTATTAAGACACCGTTTAAACCGCCTACAGCCGTCCCGACAAATATGCCCAGAACAATTGCTAACGCTGGATCAAATCCAAGACTCTGAATCATGAAGGCTGTGCAGAGCCCGACAAAGCCGAATATTGAACCTACTGAAAGATCGACACCGGCACTGATTATTACAAAACACTCTCCGATAGCAATTATCGCAATATAGGAAAAGGCCCTCATTACCGAAAATATATTCTTTTGTGTAAGAAAATTGTCAGTAGTTATAGACAGAAGAAGCGAAAGCACGAGAAGGATAATCGTAACGCTGAAATTCTTCTTCTTCACAATGCCCTTAATCCACTTCAGCCTAGTCCCTTCTACTTGTTCATCTTCGTAGTTATTCGATTCCATACTTAGTTATCCCTTAATTTTCAGTGGTTTTGGTTGACAGAGCCAGACTCATTATCTTCTCCTGGGTAACATCATTCGTTCCCAACTCACCTTTGCTGGCTCCGTTATGCATGACAAAAATCCTGTCGCTCATTGAAATAATCTCTACAAGTTCAGAACTGATCAGTATGATCGCAACACCCTTTTTAGACAGATCATTTATCAGCTCATAGATTTCCTGCTTAGCTCCTACATCGATACCTCTCGTTGGTTCGTCCAGTATTAGAACTTTAGGGTTGGTGGAAAGCCATTTACTTAATACCACCTTCTGCTGATTTCCGCCACTGAGAGAGTTAGTGCGTTGGTTTTCGTTCACCGCCTTGATACGCAGACTCCTCATGTATGAAATAGTTGTTTCTTTTTCTTTTTTTCGATTTATTATCCCAAATCGATTTAGGTGGTCTAGATTAGCTAGCGAGATATTTTCATTAATACTCATCCCTAGTATCAGACCTTGTTCCTTACGGTCTTCGGGCACAAAGCCGAACCCCAGCCTTACAGCATCTTCAGGACTGCGAATATGAACTTTTTTGCCCTCCAAAAACACTTCTCCACCGGTTAGTTCATCAATACCGAAAATTGCCCGCATAATCTCAGACCTTCCAGCTCCAACCAAGCCTGCAAATCCGAGCACTTCACCACAACGCAGGTTGAAACTGACCTGCTTCACTCCGGTTTTTGTAGATACGTTTTCTACCCTTAGAACTTCTTCACCAATTACATTCTGAGTTTTTACAAATAAAGATTCCAGTTCACGGCCGACCATCATGTTAATTATCGTCTTTTCTGAAACCTCATGCAAAGCAAACACGCCGATATCCTGACCGTCTCTGAGTATGTGAACTCGATTACAAAGGCGATATATCTCTTCCATTTTATGAGATATATAGAGTATTGCTACACCGGAGCGGGCAAGCTCCTGAATTATTGAAAAAAGGATTTCTGCCTCATTCGTCATCAATGATGATGTTGGCTCATCCATGATGAGGAGCTGAGTTTGTGTTGACAGAGCTTTAGCAACCTCAACCATTTGGCGCTGAGATACCGAAAGATCAGCCACAACTGTATCTGGGCTCAGATTGAGTCCGACCCGTTCAAGCAGAGTTCTGGCAGAACGATTACTTTGATGGGCATCTATGACGAATGGCAAACGGGTTTTTTCTCTTCCTAAAAACAGGTTGTCGGCTATAGTCAGGTTTGGAATAAGATTATGTTCCTGGTGAACAATACTCACCCCAAGTTTTTTAGCGTCATTCGGGTTTTGGATCTCAACCTGATCACCTTTGAAAGAGATACTCCCTGCCTCCGGTTTCAATATACCTCCAATTATCTTAACGAGGGTTGACTTACCGGCCCCATTTTCTCCCAGCAGCCCCAGCACTTCACCGGACTTAATTTCAAAGTTAATTTTGTTCAATGCCAGGACACCTGGAAATGTTTTTGTTATGCCCGTCATCCTTAACAAATTGCCCATGAATCCCCCATGCACAACTATAAGCAAATAACATGCCAACTATTGAAACCTTTATTACTTTTTGCATCTTGTTTTAATATATTGTTTTATATTAATTTCAAAAAAACATTGCGACCGCGATATAGAGGCTGTATAATAACTGCACATAGCGAGGTTTACAACATGTGCAAACTACTCATTGTGGATGACAATAAAAACGTTGCGTTCAGTCTTAAGGATAATTACGTACACTTTGGGTTTAAATGCGATATTGCTAAGGATAGTGTCACAGCTACCAATATGGTACTCAACAACAGTTACAGCTGTATTATTCTAGACTTGAAACTAGGTTCGGAAAACGGATTGGAGCTGTTGAAAAAATTTAAATGCATTGACGATAACCTGCCGATTATTCTGGTAACAGGATTCGGTACAATTGATACTGCCGTTGAGGCTATAAAAAGCGGTGCATATGACTATATTGAGAAACCCATAAACTTCGAAAAACTGCTTGTCACCACAAACAACGCTATCGAGCTTCTACATCTGAAGAATGAAGTGTCCAACCTTTCAAAAATGATAAAAAAACACACTATTGTGACACAATCCCCCAAAATGATGCAGCTGATAGAGAATACGATAATATTGGCAAAAACTGAACTGCCGATTTTGTTATTAGGCGAAAGCGGTTCAGGGAAAGAGCTGTTTGCTGAATTAATCCACATGTATTCCCCATCCAGCAACAAGGAGATGCAGAAAATAAACTCCGCAGCATTTGCTGAAACGTTGTTGGACAATGAGCTCTTTGGCCACGAAAAGGATGCTTACACAGGAGCTTCTTCTGTTTTTCAAGGTATTTTTGAACGAGCCCATCAGAGCTCACTATTCCTTGATGAAATCGGTGACATGCCGCTTTCTATTCAGGCAAAAATTCTCCGTGCTATCCAAAACAAAGAAATTCGCAGATTAGGCGGCTCAAAGAATATCACTATCAGCACACGCTTCATTGCTGCTACAAACAAAGATATCGAGAAACTGATCCAAGCTGGAATGTTTCGTGAGGATCTATACTACCGCCTCAATACAGGAATGTTGTATATACCTTCTCTAAGGGAGAGGACCGAGGATATTCCAATTCTCTGCCGCCACTTCATAACTGACCATTGTGAAAAAAATTCTTGTGAACCGAAAATAATTACAGATGAAGTCTACAGCTTCCTAACCGCATATTCATGGCCAGGCAACATTCGTGAGCTTAAAAGCACAATATTATACTCACTTTCTCTTTCACACACGAACCGTATCGATGTCGGTGATCTGCCACCGTATCTTTCTAAGGACATTTCGATATCAGGAACAACAAATTCCTTGCCTGAGACCGAACGTAAGCTCATAATTGAGGTTTTGAAACAAACAAGATATAACAAAACAAAAGCAGCGCAAGTTCTGAATATCAGCCGCCGCACTCTATACAATAAAATGGAGGCTTATGGCATCCTCTGAACCTACATTAAGGCTTAAATTAGTGACTCTAGAAAAAAACAGCACCTGCGAACTCGACGGGGTGAGTTTGGCTTTTTATCCCGGAACCATCCACTGCATATTGGGTAAATACGGTTCGGGAAAATCTGCACTTGTTCGAATCATCCGCGGCACCCGCCGGCCAACCGGAGGACAGCTGATCGTAGGGTTGTCAAGTTACGATTATTTTAAAGTGAAGGATTCCCTCAGTCTCGGAATAGCTGTCATACAGCATGATGATCGCTTTATTGAAAATATGAAGGTGAAGGAGTATCTCTACGATAAATTCTATTACAGAAATACGTCGATAATATCTGGGAAGCGGATGAGCAGTCACTTCAGTAAACTGCGCAAACATTACGATCTACCCGACTACGGAGAACAACTCTTAAGCAGGATTCCAATTTCGGATAAATTTTACTTGAGCCTAATTAAGAGCATTGACCAGAACCCGCGACTATTGGTGCTGGACGAAATTCTTGACAAAATGAACACTGTCCATCTAGCTAGAACGATCCGCATTTTAAGAGAATGCTCATCCCGAGGTTTGTCCGTAGTACTGATTACAAATAATATTGACGAAGTCTATACCATTGCTGAACGTGCCTCAATTCTGAAGAACGGCCGAATTATTTACGATGACGATATCAACAAGATAGAAAAAATAAATTTGATCAAGCTGGCATTTATCGAGATTTCAAAGTCAGACCAGGACAAGATTGCTGATCAGACTTTTTATCAGTTGTTAAAATATAACGAAGCTATACTCTTGGAACTTCCGATAAATCTATTGATCGTTGACAAAGAAATGACGGTAAAGATTGCCAACAAAAGTGCCCGTTCATTTTTCGTTCTGGGAGAAAGTGAGTACCTCAATAAACCGCTCATACATATCTTTGAAAAGAATATTCATGCCTTTGATGCGATTGCCAACGCATTCGTAAAACGTGAGGCTACGATAATTCACAATTTGATAATAACCCTGAATGGGTTTCAGTATCATACGAGCATCAAGACCTATCCAATATTTGAGGGGGCTGACTTTATCGGGTTCATTGTTGCTATTGAAGATGTAACCGAGCAGGAAAATACTCGGGATAAGCTATTCATGTCCGAGAATCTAGCTTCAGTGGGGCTGCTCTCTGCCGGAGTAGCCCATGAAATCAATAATCCATTGGAAATTATCTCAAACTGTGCAAGTTTTTTAGGCTATCATCTTAAAGATTCTGATCTGCAGAAAAAGATTGAATCCATAAAAAATGAGGTCTACTCAATTTCAAAGATAATCAGCAACTTAGTGGGTATAACCCACCAAAAAAAAGCATTCACTAGTAAGCTCTTCAGCTTAAATGAGATGGTATCCAATCTTATTGACCTGTTGAGTCAAAACGCTCTTAACCAAATGATTAATATCCGTTTGATTGAACAACCGGAGGAACTGTTTATTCAAGCTGACATCACCGAAATAAAGCAGGTGTTGCTGAATATCATAAAAAATAGCATTGAGGCCATAAGCGGGAAGGGATCGATTGATATATATCTTTATCGTCTAGACAACCGGACGGTTGAAATAATCATTGAAGATTCGGGAAACGGCATTGATGAGAGCTTGATAAAAAACATATTCTTACCCTTTTATTCAAACAAAAACACCGGCGCTCAAAATCAGGGTTTAGGTCTCTATATTTCTTACAGTATTGTTAAAAAATACAACGGAAATATTACTGTAAAAAACATGCTTCACGGCTGCCGTTTCAGCATTACCCTGCCAGTTCTCGAGGACGTTAACTCGTTCATCGAAGATCTGCATGGGTAGATTCGGATTTCCATATTACTGTCAATATTCAGATTTAGGGATTGAAGCAGGCTGTCCTGCGCTCTTCCAGACTGTTACATGTGATAAGCTGCCTTCCTCAGTCAGTCTCCTCCAGGGCGGTGCTGCGCAGCAGGTACCTGATATCAGGGGTGCCGGTTTCCGGATCAATTCCGCTCGTCTGGAAGAGCAGGACAAGGTATCTCCCGTCGGGGTCGGTAAACACTTGCTTCAGGCGTACATCGTAAATATTCTCAAGGGGCGGGTCCCCTCTGCCGAGGCTGTAGGAGAAGGAGCTTCCGTCCGCATTGCGCTGTGTTACCGCAATGA
>CAYSRK010000306.1:0-5696 GCA_964433385.1 uncultured Spirochaetales bacterium | reverse complement strand
AGACATCATGGCGGTAGCCAAAGATGCGATGAAGACGGCCAACATCGGAGTCGCCCTTGACCCGAGCAGCCGGAAAAGCACCGGCAGGGAGCCGCTTCTGAACCTTATCGCGAGCGCGGACCTGAAGAATATCGGTGATGATGAGAACCGCTTCTTCAACGTTGGGGCTGAGGTGGGCATCCATCTCGGGCGTCTGGTGCAGGCGGATGTGCGGGCAGGGTACAAGCAGTTTCTCACCGGTCCGCTCGATATGCTGCTTGAAAGCGACATTCTTGATATCGATCGGGGTGAATTCTCCGTCGGCATCGGCCTGAAGGCTGTGCTGGTAGAGATGAATATTGCGCTGACAGCTCCCACAAGGCTGATCGAAGACCTCGCCTACCTGGATCCGGCGAGTTTTGAGAGCGAAGACGATCTTACCTCGTTCCTCGCCGGCTACGGGGAAAACTTCCCCCGCTTCATGATATCGTTTGGAGTTGATCTGTAGTAGCGTTTCTGGAAAGGAATCAGGAGCCCGGTAAGCTTTCTGTGCCTACCGGGCTCTCCTTTTGCGTGCGCCGTGCTCTTGACAAACAGGGCGGCTCTGATAGAGTAGCATGCATGTACACGAATGAGCCTCCCGGGAACGACAGCAGGGATAGCGATGCATATAAGAGTGAAATCATGAATGAGATTCGGGAGGTCTTCGACAGGAACCGCTGTTCGCTTGTCGAGCACATGCTTTCCATGATGGCCAACCCTATCCGCTTTCATCTGCTCTGCGCCCTGGAAAAGCACCCCTTTTCCGTATCGGAACTTGTGGAGCTCAGCGGCAGCAAGCTTTCAAATGTCTCCCAGCAGCTTAAGATGATGACCCTTGCCGGGTATGTGAGCAAAGAGCGGCAGGGGAAGCAGACAATCTATTCCCTGAAGGACGAACGGATACGGAAGCTCCTAAGTACGCTGGAGGGGCTCTTCATCTCATCCGAGGCGCAGTGAGTATCTCATCTTCCCGCGGGTAATTGCCCCTTCTCCAGCAAACTGGTACAATTATCTCCGTGCAGACAGCCTGCATGTCACGGTTCTGCTCTGCGAATATGCTTATACCATCACTCAGAGGTTTTTCATGTCAGAAACAATGCAGTACCGCACCTTTCCCCGTTACAGCGAGGAGCAGCTTTCCGTGCTCGGATTCGGCTGCATGCGCCTGCCGCTGAACAGCCGCAAGGGAAAGGATATCAACAGGGAGCTGGCCTCTGCGATGGTGAGAAAGGCCGTCGACGGGGGAGTCAACTACCTTGATACCGCCTGGCCCTACCACGGCGGCGAGAGTGAGACATTTCTCGCCTCAGCCCTGGCTGACGGGTACCGGGAAAAGGTAAACCTGGCCACGAAAATGCCGAGCTGGATGATCAAGAAACATGAAGACATGGAACGTTTCCTCGATAAGCAGCTGAAGAAGCTCAACACGGATCATATCGACTACTACCTCATTCATACCCTCGAGGATGCATACTGGGAGCCCCTCGTGCAGTTCGGGCTGTTTGATTTCATGGACCGTGCTGTCCGCGACGGCAGAATCAGAAGAATCGGGTTTTCGTTTCATGATGAGCTGCCGCTGTTCAAGCGGATCATTGATGCCTACCGGTGGGATTTCTGCCAGATTCAGTACAACTTCCTCGATACCGATTACCAGGCGGGATCAGAGGGTCTGGAATATGCCCACAGCCGCGATATAGGGATCATTGTGATGGAGCCGCTGCGGGGAGGATCGTTTACCAATTCGGTTCCCTCAGATGTGCAGAAGCTGTGGGATTCTGCCCCGGTAGTACGAAGCCCCGCTGAATGGGGACTGCGCTGGGTCTGGAACGATCCCCGGGTAACGGTCGTGCTCAGCGGTATGAGCACCATGGAACAGGTTGAGGAGAATCTGAGGATTGCCGCTGCGGCCGTGCCGGAATCCCTGTCTCAGGAGGAGCTGGAAATCGTTGACCGGGTGAGCAGTATCTACAAGAGCAGGATACAGGTCGACTGTACAGCCTGCGGCTACTGTATGCCCTGCCCGCACGGGGTCGATATTCCCCTCACATTCCGGTTCTACAATGAGGCATTCATGTTTGATGATCTTCCCGGCCGAACAGCCGACTACAACCGCTTTGCTGCAGGTAAGGGAGCCGACCTCTGCATCGCCTGCGGTGAATGCGAACCGAAATGTCCCCAGCATATTCCTATTATCAGCAGGCTTGCCGAAGCCGCGGAACTCTTCGGTGCCCGCCGCGGCGGCTAGCCAAGAAGAAAGGAGCGCAGAGCCGCTACGGTCTCAAAGTAGTAGTCGCAGGAGCTGCGCATGTACCGCTCGATCTCGGGAACGATAATCCCCCAGCCGGCAGCGGCAACTGCAGCTCCCGAGCTGCGGGCCATCAGGACAGCAGGTTTATTGTCGTCGAGAATCAGCACTTCCTGCGGCTGCAGCTGAAAGCGGCTGAGAATCTGCTCTATCGGGTAGGGATGGGGTTTGCGTTTGGATTCGTCAAAGTCCCACCCGAAGGCAGCCTGAATAATGATATCGGCACCTACTGAGGCATAGTCTTTCAGCAGCTTGTCCTTTGTCGAGTGAGAGACCACCGTGACAATTCCCCCCGCTCTATGGTAGTCGCGGACAAGTTCAATGAATCCCGGGAAGAATTCAGCCTGCCGGTGCTCGACAAACTCCTGCCAGATCGCAAACTCCTGCTGCAGCTCCTCCGGACTTAAGCCCAGCTCCTCTGCAAGATAGCTCATGATCCCGGGGGAGAAATTCTTCAGCATCCACTCCTCAAGAGATATCGGGACCGCCTCGGGACGCAGCCTCCGCATCACCTCAACATGGGCAGGGTAGTGGAGGACAGGGGTGCTGTTCACGGCGGTATCATCATGGTCGAGCACTAGGCAGCGGTATTTCATCGTTTCATCTCCAGATTTCCCATACTATCAGGGCAGCGTGCCGCCTGCAAGCCGTGCCGAAGATACTGAGCCGTCAGGATACCGCCAGGCGGGCTATCCGTTTTATGGTGAGTTTCATGCCGCTGCCATGGAGAACGGCTTTCATGTGAGCTGCCACTGATAATTCCGGATTTTTGACGAAGGGCTGTTCCAGCAGGGTTACTGAGCGCAGATGCTTGCGCAGCCTGCCGGCAGCAACTGTCTCCCGCAGGTGCCCAGGTTTGCCTGACTCATCAAACTCCCGGCAGAATTCCTCCCGTCTTTTCTGCCTATACTCCTGAGAAATATCTTCAGCATCAATATACAGCGGTTCACCTGCCGTGATCTGCAGGGCCAGGTCGGTAATGAGCTGATCTGCTTCAAAAGGCACCCTCCCCTCCGGGAGGCTTGCGGTGTACGTGAAGGCGGCTGCTATCCTTCCTCTGTTGTGCAGGTATGAGAACAGGCGCTCTCCTGCAGCGACTGGCAAGAAACAGATACCGCCGATTACCACATTCTCCTTAATGACGGCAACAAGTCCGGTGACGATCGGCTCGAGTTCAGCGAGCGCCATGTTCGTATCATTACCGAGGTTGAGCACTGTTCGGGCACAGCGTTCTCCCGCATCAAGGAAACGGTGATTTGCAGTGGCAAAATCGGTTTCACACCTGAGGAGAACACCGGCGAATCCCCGCTCGCCGGAGCAGGTGAATACCCGCCCCTGTGACGTCTCCCTGTCGCTGCGCATATTCTCCCCGGAGGCCAAGGCCTGTTTCAGGTACTCTAGGGCGGCTGTCTCGTTTCCGTCGCAGGCGTGAAGCGCCTCCCGGCACTCACTGATCCCTGCACCTGTTTCTGAGCGCAGGCGGCGAATCAGCTCTGCAGGTACCCTGAAGATATCAGGTTTCCCGTTTGTCTGCTGGGTGCCGTTCTCATTCATGGTATTCTCCCATCCGTCATGATCCGGTCTGCGGAGCAGCATCATGGATGACGGCAATCAATTTCAGCATCGAAGATATGAACTCCGGTTTACCCCAGAAGAGAAAGCGTGCCCTCCCCGTATCAGGAGAGTAAAAGTAGTCGCAGCGGGCTCCCTCCCGGTCCGGCTCGCCGCTGTTGAAGACTGCAAGGATTGAGTTGGAAAGCCTCAGCGCATCTTCTTCGCCTTCGGTCATGATGTCGACTGCAGCTGAGACGCTGACTTTTGCCGCTGGGGAGGCAGGATCCGCGCTGCGGACCGAGAATCCCTCATCCTTCTTACCTCTTGTGTCTTTACCCTCGATAAAGGCCTCAAGATCGGCCTGCCTGATCCTCCACTGCCGGCCGGTCCTGACTGCCGCGAGGCGGCCTTCCCGAATGTGGGTCCGGACGGTTTTCGGATGGAGGTTGAGGATTTCGGCGACCTGCTCAACAGTCAAAACAGTATCCATGGCTCACTCCCTGTACGGAAACTATGGCAGTATAAAGACAATCTGTCAAGGATAATAAGGTATTTAAAGAGAATATAACGTATAATAAGTTAATTAAGGATATATATTGGAACCGGTTGAACGGCTGCCCTCAGGCAGGATATGATTGACCGGACAGCGATATCACGGAGGAGGTCCGATGCGTCCGATAACCATTGAGCGGAATATTATGAAGTATCCGGCAGGTTCCTGCCTTATCTCATTCGGGGATACCCGGGTGATCTGTACTGCCACGATAACCCGGGAGGTCCCCGGTTTTCTTCGCGATACCGGCACCGGCTGGATTACTGCCGAATATGCGATGCTTCCGGGAAGCACCGGAGGGGGACGAAAGCGCCGGGAAGGCCTGACCCGGGACGGTCGCAGCACGGAAATCCAGCGTCTTATCGGAAGAAGCCTGCGCGCTGCAGCTGCCCTCGAGAAGCTGGGAGAAACGACGATTATCATCGACTGTGACGTTCTCCAGGCCGACGGGGGAACCCGGACTGCTGCGATATCGGGCGGATGGGTTGCGCTCTGCGACGCCCTGCGGGTCCTGGCTGAAGAAAACGGTCTTGAAGGGCCACAGAAGTTCCTTCTCGGACAGGTTGCAGCCGTCAGCGCCGGTATAGTTGACGGGAGGATAATCTGCGATCTGGACTATGCCCGCGACAGCACGGCTGAAGTCGATCTGAACGTCGTCATGCGTGACGGCAGTCTTGTGGAGGTGCAGGGAACCGGCGAACGGGGAGTCTTCTCCCGTACCGATCTGGACAGCCTGCTTGATGCCGCTGCCGTCGGGATAGCGGAAATACAGGCTGCTCAGCGGAGCGCTTTAGGTTGGTAACCTGAACATAAGGAACACCCTATGATCCGTAAGGAACCGCATACCGCTGCAGCCGAGGAAGTGCTGCGGCAGTTTTCCGCAGACCCGCAGAAAGGGCTCTCCCAGGAGCGTGTCCGTGAAGCGCAGGAACAGTACGGTCCCAACAGGCTGAAGGAGAAGAAGAAGCGGACGCTTCTGCAGCGCTTCATCAGCCAGTGCTCTGATACGATGGTCCTAGTGCTCATCGCCGCTGCCGCAGTCTCCTTCGGCATCGCCATAGTCGAGGGCAATTCACGGGAGTTTATTGAACCGGTCCTCATCCTCCTGATCGTTGTTCTCAACGCCGTTATGGGGGTTGTGCAGGAGACGAGAGCTGAGAAGGCCCTCGATGCCCTCAAGAAACTCTCTTCTGTGAAAACCCGTGTTCTGCGCGACGGGGTGGAGCAGATGACGGATTCAGAGGAGCTGGTGCCCGGGGATAT
>CAYSRK010000305.1:0-2720 GCA_964433385.1 uncultured Spirochaetales bacterium | reverse complement strand
ACTGGGTACAGGAGGAGTAAGAGAGTATGGATGAGAGACTGCAGGGAGATCAGGGGTATCTCTACTATGGGGAGCTGGGAACTGAAGTAACCGGCGCAGAGGGTGGGACAGCGCTCAGCAAAGAAGCCTTTTACAAGATCACGGGCAAGGGAGAATCCTCTGCCTTTCCGGCAAGCTCCGCGGTGAACGATGTGATCTTCAACAAACCGGCTATCAGTGCCCTGGAAGGGGATGCGGCGAAACCCTTCACGCTGCATAAGCTCGCCTTTGTGACCAACATCCCGATGGGCGGGAGCAAGCAGAAGTTTGATGTGACCGTCCAGACGGATGACTACAAGAGCTCAGCTGAAGGGAAACGGGCAGAGCTTACCGGGTCCATTGACGGGTACTTTGTGGACAGTGAAGAATCCGGGCTGCGCGATGAGATCCTGGAGCGGTTCTTCCGCCGGGTAACCGATGACGGAGCCGGGGTGGTCCTCTACAAGCCGCTGAAGCATGGGACGGTGCATCTGTTCCTCACCCGCAAGGAGAGCACGACTGTGGGCGAGGTTGAAGTGGTGCAGTACCTGCCGGTGATCATCGACGGCATCACGATCGACAAGCCCATGGAAGGCCCGCAGCTGTTGAATTTCACCTACACCGTTGTTGGAGCAGAGCGGCCGAACGTGTATGAGCGCACGATAACTGCCTCTGAATAAGGAGCAATCCTGTGAAACTGACCTATAAGCCGGGGAAGAACCCGGCTTTCGCCCATCAGATACGCGTGTACGCGGGGTCTGAGGAGGTTGAGAACCTCTTCGTGACCAAAGCGTACCGAGTGCAGGGGAAACTGACCCTGGAAGTGGAGATAAGCGACTGTGAGATTAACCGGGATCCTGAACGAGAGCTTCATACCGACGTTCCGCGAGAACTTGAGCCAGCCGAAGAGCGAGCAGATCAGCATCAGGGTAAAGCACCCGACTCACGCCGAGCGGGAGCTGCTGACCAACGACATCCGCTACCGGCAAAGCGAAAGCGGAACCGAGATAACGGTCAAGACCCGGCATAAAGAGCTCATCGAGACCTGTGTTACCGCGATTTCCAACCTGGAGACCGACATGGACGGGATCATCGGTTCGGGTAAGGAGCTCATGCAGGCGCGCGATCCACGGCTCTCTGAGCTTATCGATGAGCTGGTTGTCTACATCAAGACAAGCAGCCTGCTGAGCGAGGACGGGAAAAAAAACTAAGGACAGCTGCCCAGCTCTACCTTATGGGGGCCGGGCAGCTGGATACCTGGCATCAGTATCCTGATGAGCTGCTGAAGCTTCCGGGCATACGGGAGGGAACCTGGCGGTTCATCAAGCGCGGGTCGGTTCCTGCGATCCTTGCCGATGAGCTGCACCGCTGTGCCTGGAACGAGTACTGCCGGTGGAAGCGCTTCGGGCTTCCCCACGGGGGAGGATACCTGCAGGAGGGAGCTCTCTGGGTAACCTGCATGGAGATTATCGATGAGGAGCAGGCAGTCTACCAGAGATCCCGGATGAGGAAGGGGACACCGTGACCTACAAGGATGAGCTAAAACTGATCATAAAGGCTGAAGTGGACAAGGCTATCCGGGACTTAGGAGCCTACAACCAGGCAGCCGGGAAAGCGGAGACTACCACAGCAGCGTTCTCTAAAGCGGCGATGCTGGTAAAGCGCACCCTGGCAGCCGCCGGGCTCGGGGTATCCCTGACAGTCCTTACCTCCCAGCTGATCTCCTTCGGGAAAGCTGCCAGTGAGGCAGAGGAGACAGCAAGCAAGTTCTCTGTGGTCTTCGGCAGCATAGCAGACCAGGCGGAGGTTGCTGCGAGGAAGTATGCCTCCTCCTTTGATGTGGCTGAATCGACTGCCAAGCGGCTGCTGGGCAATGTCGGGGACCTGCTAACGGGCATGGGAGCAAATCAGGCTCAGGCGCTGGAGCTCTCTGAAGCGGTGGCAGAGCTCGGGACAGACCTTGCCTCCTTTACCAACTATTCCGGCGGGGCCTCGGGGGCAGTGGATGCGCTTACCAAGATGATGCTCGGTGAGCGGGAGATGGTCAAATCCTTAGGGATTGTCATCCGGGAAACAGACGTTCAGCAGCGCCTGCTGGAGAAAGGCCAGGCGGATTTAACCGGGACAGCCCTACTGCTGGCAACCGCTCAAGCCTCTCTGGAACTGGCAACCGAACAGAGCAAGAACTCCATCGGCGATTATGCGAGGACAGCCGAGAGCACGGCCAACGTGAACCGGAGACTCCAGGAATCGTTCACCCAGATCAAGGAACGAATCGGGGCCACGGTAAATGATGCCCTGACCCCACTGAAGTCCTCTCTTGCTGATGTGCTCGACACCCTCGCAAAAGCGGACAAGGAAGTAACCCTTGATTCGCTCCTGCTTGATGTCCAGATGGGAAAGCGCACCATCACGGACCTGCGCGATACAGCTGAGCGGGTCGAGCAGCTGACGAGAGAATACGAAGAGCTTAGCTCACAGCTTTCGCTTTCTGCCGATGAGCAGGAGCGGCTGGAAGAGGTGATGCAGACGCTCGTTACCCTGACGCCGAATGCGGCGACCGCCTTTGACCAGTACGGCAAGGCATTGGGGATCTCGGCTGAGAAGACACGGGCATTTGCCACTCAGCAGCGGGAGCTCAGCCGGCTGCAGCTGCAGATTCAACTGAACAACCTCAAGCAGGCGCAGCTGCTCGCAGCGAA
>CAYSRK010000304.1:0-4730 GCA_964433385.1 uncultured Spirochaetales bacterium | reverse complement strand
ACCTGGTAGGGGCTGGCACCCAGGACCACCTCGTGCTCCTTGCCGTTCATCACGGGTGAGGTGCCGAGCTGCGCGGCAGCGGTGAGAAGCTCTTTGCCGGTTCACGGGCGTGCCTGTTCTGCGGGGGTTCTCTCCTTGAATATGCAGACCCGGTATCGAAATCGATTCTTGACAGCCGGGCGGCCTCGAGCCTGAACCGGTTCTTTCAGAAACTCTGCTCCCCCGGCGGACGGGCGGCGGGCAAGGAGTCAGTGCTCGTTGAGATTTTCCGGATGCTCGCACGCGAACAGCAGAACCGTCTGCTGCGCAGGCGGCTCTTTTCCGGTCTGAAAAGACGGGTTGCTGCGCTGGTGCTCGAGGGGGATCAGGTCTTTCCGGAGGCGGGGGTCAGGGCTACCTGGCAGGGTGAGGGACCGGTTCCCATGATCCCCGTTACCGCCTTTGCCATGCCGGAGGGGGGGTCGCATGTGGTTCCCTTTCCCGCGGAACGGGAGCCGGAGCAGCGGGCGGCGGTTGATCAGGTATTCAGAATGCTGTTTGAGGAGGCTGCCGGTTTTCTCAGTCCCGCAGGATCACTCCTGTGAGTTATCCTTATGTAAGGGTTTCATCAGGCTTCGGGCATACCCTTTTGGGAGGTTTTCTGCGGCTGTTTCGGCGGGGCTGCTGTCGGGCAGCAGTTCAATATGGCGGTTGATGACCGCCCCTATGTCGGCCATCAGGGAGAGAAGCTGCTCTGATTTCATGAGGTACGGGGGAAGGTCGGGTTTGAGAAATAGAGCGTAGGGAAATACTCCGAGCGCTTCTGCTATGCCGGCTATGGTCTGGAATGAGGGTTTCACCTTGAAGTTCTCAATTCTGCTGATCGTTCCCTCATCACTGTTCATCTTCTCCGCAAGTACCGCCTGGCTGTACCCGGCAAGAGTGCGGTATCGCTTGAGATTCAGAACAAACAACTGCTGTGCATCCATAATGCAAGAATAGCATCAGGATCGTTTTCTTAGAACTGCATGGATGCATAAAATATACTGCATCCATGCCTGGTTTGTGAACGGATACCGGCAGGTATGCCGGCCTCAGGCATACTGCAGAAGGGAGAGGTTTTTTGGTCGTATTCTGCGGGCTGCCTGCGTAATCGGTCCCCCGGCTTGCATATCGGCTGAATCTCGGGTATAACTTCAGAGAAAGCTCTCCGGCGTCCGCAGCGGACTGCCGTACGGTTGCAGGTTGGAGTTATTTTCTTTTAATCCCTTGACGGATAATAAATTATTACGTTATTATTAACCGTTTTCATCCCAGAAGCCGCGAGGATTACTGTATGAGTGTTAGAGTACGCTACGCACCCTCACCAACCGGACTCCAGCATATCGGGGGTATCCGGACCGCCCTGTTCAACTACTTTTTTGCCAGAGCTCAGGGAGGTACGTTCATCCTGCGCATCGAGGATACGGACCAGGAACGGACTACCGAGGAGGCGCTTGATGATCTGTACGGGACGCTGCAGTGGCTCGGTATCGCGTGGGATGAGGGTCCCGGCAAGGGCGGGCCCTACGGCCCCTATATCCAGTCCGAACGGACGGAAATCTACCGGGAGTATGCCGAGAAGCTGATCAGCTCAGGTGCGGCCTACCGCTGCTACTGCACGCCGGAGCGGCTTCAGGCGCTGCGCGAGGAGCAGGAGCGTTCTAAGAGCAAGGAAAAGGGCTACGACCGCCATTGCCGGAACTTGAGCGCTGAGGAGCGGAGACGGCTTGAGGAGAGCCGGGTTCCCTCGGTAGTGCGGCTTGCTGTGCCCCTTGAGGGCAAGACCTCCTTTGACGATGTGCTGATGGGGACGGTTACCAGAAAGAACAGCGACATAAATCCTGACCCGGTCCTGCTGAAGTCAGACGGGTTTCCGACCTACCACCTTGCCAATGTGATAGATGATCACCTGATGCAGGTTTCCCATATCATGCGGGCCCAGGAGTGGATTCCCTCCGGTCCGCTGCATGTGCTTATCTACCGGGCATTCGGATGGGAGCCGCCGGTCTACTGTCATCTGCCGATGGTGATGGGAAAGGACGGGCAGAAGCTCTCAAAACGGCACGGGTCGACCGCCGTCCGCGATTTCCGGCGGGACGGGTATCTTCCCCAGGCCTTGATTAACTACGTGAGCCTGCTCGGGTGGTCCTACGATGACAAGACTGAGTTCTTCTCCCGCGAGGAGCTTGAGAAGGTTTTTTCTCTTGAGAAGATCAACAAGGCTCCCGGGGTGTTCGACTACAAGAAGCTCGAGTGGTTCAACGGGAGTTACATCCGCGGGCTTGCATCCGCGGAGCTCAAGGAGCTGCTCATTCCCTATCTTGAGGCTGAGGGGGCGGTTTCTTCCCCGCTCAGCAGTGAAGAGGATGCGATGCTCTCCAGTCTCATTCCTCTGGTGCAGGAGCGGCTGAAGAAGCTCAGCGATATTACCGAGATGACCCGTTTTCTCTTTACTGATATCGGCGAGGTGCCGGCTGAACAGCTGATTCCGAAAAAAGCTGATGCTGCTGCCGCGGCAGAGCTGCTGATGAAAGCTGCAGCTCTGCTTGAAAAGAACTGGGACGGGGGTGTCGAGGTGCTTGAGGAGGCTTTCCGCAGCGCTTCAGAGGAGCTGGGCGTGGGTCTGGGGAACCTTCTCATGCCGGTGCGCGCTGCTGTGACGGGCAGCCGTATTTCACCGCCGCTGTTTGAATCGCTGCGTCTGCTCGGACGGGAGCGGACTATGAAACGGATCGACCGCGCGCTTGCAGCGCTGCGCAGTAAGGATGAGCATGACAATGAATGAAAACGTGACTATGGAGAAGCTGGTATCCCTCTGCAAGCGCAGGGGTTTCATTTACCAGTCGAGCGAGATATACGGGGGGCTCTCCGGCGCCTGGGACTACGGTCCCCTAGGGGTTGAGCTGAAGAACCGGGTCCGTGATTTCTGGTGGAATGATATGACGCGGCTGCATGACAACATTGTCGGTCTCGATGCGGCAATTATGATGCATCCGCGGGTCTGGGAGGCTTCCGGTCACGTTGCCAACTTCTCCGACCCGATGGTTGACTGCCGGCAGTGCAAATCGCGCTTCCGTGCCGACCAGATTGATCTGACAGCCCCCTGCCCGGTCTGCGGGACGAAGGGTTCGTTCACCGAGCCGCGCGAGTTTAATCTGATGTTTTCCACCCACATGGGTCCTGTCAAGGATGCGAGCAGCGTTGTTTACCTGCGTCCTGAGACGGCCCAGGGAATTTTTGTCAATTTCAAGAATGTGACGCAGACGAGCAGGGTCAAGGTTCCCTTCGGGATTGCCCAGGTGGGCAAGGCTTTCAGAAATGAGGTTACGACCAAGAACTTCATTTTTCGGACTCTTGAGTTTGAGCAGATGGAGATGCAGTTCTTCGTGAAGCCTGGGGAGGAGGACCGCTGGTTCGCCTACTGGAAGCAGGAGCGGATCGAGTACTACGCCCGGCTCGGGATTGATCCGCAGAAACTGCGGTTTCACCAGCACGGTGAGACGGAGCTCGCCCACTACGCCAAGGATGCGTTCGATATCGAGTTTCTCTTTCCCATGGGGTGGCAGGAGCTTGAGGGGATTCACTCCCGTACTGATTTTGACCTTTCACGCCATCAGGAGTTCTCCGGCAAGGAGCAGACCTATCTTGACCCGCAGACGAATGAGCGCTATGTGCCGTACGTTATTGAGACTTCTGCCGGGCTTACCCGTTCGGTACTGATGGTGCTGGCAGACGCCTATGAGGAGCAGAAGCTCGATGACGGGGAGACGAGGGTGGTCATGCACTTCCACCCGGCAGTTGCTCCGGTTACCGCGGCGGTTCTGCCGCTGGTGAAGAAGGACGGTATAGCCGAGCTCGCTGAGGGGATTGAGCGGGAGCTCAGGGGCGAGTTTGCCACCTTTTACGATCAGTCGGGGGCAATCGGGCGCCGTTACCGCAGGATGGATGAGATTGGTACGCCGTTCTGCATCACGGTGGATTACCAGTCCAAGGATGACCAAACGGTGACGCTGCGCTACCGCGACTCGATGGAGCAGGTCAGGGTTCCGGTGTCGGAGCTTGCCGGGAAAATCAGGGAAGAGATACAGGCTTACAGCCGAAGCGTATAGCGTGTGGAGCAGCGTATGAACAGAGCACTGGAGAATCTGAATGCACGGGGATTCATCAAGCAATGCACCGATATCGAGGCTCTCGATGCGGCGATGCTGGAGGGACCGATCACGTTCTACATCGGTGTAGATGCAACCGGCAGGAGTCTTCATATCGGTCATATGGTGCCGTTTTACGCGATGCACCATCTGCAGGAGGCCGGGCATAATCCGATTGCCCTCATCGGGGGCGGGACTACGCTGATCGGTGATCCTTCGGGCAAAAGCGAGATGCGCAGGATGCTGACCATTGATGAGATCAGGGAGAATTCCGAGTTCATCAAGGGGCAGCTCGGCCGGGTTATCGATTTCAACCCGGGGCGGAAGCAGGGGCAGGCGAGGATGCTCAATAACTACGACTGGCTCGGAGGGTTGAACTACATCGAGTTTCTCCGGGATATCGGGCGGCACTTCTCGGTTAACCGGATGCTGACCTTCGAGTCCTACCGTCAGCGGCTGGAGCGGGGGCTTTCCTTTATCGAGTTCAATTACCAGCTGCTGCAGTCCTATGATTTTCTCACGCTCTACCAGAATCACGGCTGCCGGCTCCAGATGGGCGGC